>JALWLR010000199.1 GCA_027084065.1 Helicobacteraceae bacterium
CGCCATAGCCTTTACCCACCTCCAAAATCTCTCCTCCTATTTTGGAAAAGGCTTCTGCCGTTGCTTTGGAGATGCAAAGAGCTTTCTTTTGCATGTAGAGCTCTTTTGGATATTGCTCTAAAGCGGCGACTGCCTGTTTAGATGTAAGGATAAAAGCGTCACATGCAGAAAAATCGATGTCGGGTTTGAAAAAGGTTATGTCAAGAGATGGGATGCTTATTGCCTCTTCATCTGAGGAGAGAGAAAAAAGATAGATGGGAGGATGCGTTTGAGGCATCATTCCCATTCTATCGTTGCGGGTGGTTTGGAGCTGATGTCGTAGACGACGCGGTTTATGCCGTCTACTTCATTGATGATGCGGCGACTGATGCGCTCTAGCAGATCATGTGGCAAATGAGCGAACGTTGCCGTCATCCCATCAACAGCTTCAACAACGCGAATGGCGACAGTGTTGTCGTATGTACGGTTGTCGCCCATGACACCTACGCTTTTGACATTGAGCAGTACGGCAAATGCCTGCCATGTTTTTGTGTAGTATCCGCTTGCTTTGAGTTCATCGAGCAAAATGGCATCAGCTTCACGCAGCAAATCAAGATCTTCTTGATTGACTTCGCCCATGATTCGAATGGCAAGACCAGGTCCTGGGAACGGATGGCGGTTTACCATCGATTCGGGGAGACCGAGTTCAAGACCGATTTTGCGAACCTCGTCTTTAAAGAGTTCACGTAATGGCTCGATAAGTTCAAAATCCATCCAGTCGGGCAAACCGCCTACATTGTGGTGGGATTTGATGACCTCGCTTGGACCGTTGACGCTGATGCTTTCGATAACGTCGGGATAGAGGGTTCCTTGAGCCAAAAATTTAATGCCGTCGTGTTTTTTTGCTTCCTCTTCGAAAACTTCGATGAAGGTATGTCCGATGATTTTTCTTTTTTGTTCGGGATCGGTAACACCTTTGAGCCGAGAGAGGAACTTCTCTTTTGCATCGGCGACGACAAGTGGAACTTTGAGGTTTATTTTAAAGACTTGTTCTACCTGTTCGCGTTCCCCTTTTCGAAGCAGACCGTTGTCGACAAATACGGGTACGAGCTGATCGCCGATGGCCTCGTAGAGCATTGCGGCTACGACGGAGCTGTCCACACCGCCGCTAAGACCGCATAGAACTTTTCCATCTCCCACTTTTTCTCTAATAAGCTTGATCTGCTCTTTTAAAAAGTGCTCCATTTTCCATTTTTCCGTAACTCCGCAGATGTTACGTGCGAAGTTTCGAAGCATCAAATATCCCTCTTCGGAGTGGTTCACTTCCGGATGGAATTGAAACGCATAGACCTTTTTTTCCATATTGGCTATGGCGGCATACGGAGAGTTGTCACTTACGGCAATGACTTCGAAACCTTCCGGTAGTGTTTCGACTCTGTCGCTGTGGCTCATCCATACGATGCGGTTATCTTCGCAATCTTTGAAAATAGGATTGTCGGGCTTGATGATGTGTAATTCTGCTTTTCCATACTCATGATGGTCACTTCGAATGACACTGCCTCCAAAATCGACGGCGATACGCTGCATTCCATAGCAGATGCCGAGAATAGGCAGACCCATGTTATAGACCTCTTTGTCTACTTCATATGCATCTTTTGCATAGACGGAAGAGGGACCACCGCTAAATATAATCCCTTTTGGGTTTTTCTTTTTTATATCTTCGGCTGTCGTGTAGTAAGGAAGAATTTCACAATAAACCTCTTGCTCACGCAGTCTTCTGGCTATAAGTTGTGTATACTGAGAACCAAAATCCAAAACGATAATGCTCACATTTGTCATAAAGTGCCTTTTTGTTTATAAAAGTAGTGGGATAATCATAACGAAAAATAGATTAAAAACGGATTTATTTGCATGTAGCGACAATGTAAAAGCGCTACATGCAAAAAGAGTTTAGTAGATGCCTAAAATCTCGAACTGAACATACCAGATGGCTATGGAGAGGATATAGCCTACAAGTATGGTCCAAGCATATTTCATATGACTTCCAAATGTGTAGATGCCTCTGAGTCTTCCCATAACGCCAACACCTGCGGCTGAACCGAAACTAATAAGACTACCCCCAATTCCCGCTGTCATCGTGACAAGCATCCATTCATCCGTACCCATATTCGGTGAAGATTTCAAGATGGCACTCATTACAGGTACGTTGTCTATAATTGCCGAAATAAATCCGACTCCGATATTTGCCGTTGTCGCACCCACGAGAGAGTAGAGGTGATGCACATACTCCAAATAGCCGAGAAAATGCAGAGCACCGACAGCCGAGAGGATACCGAAGAAAAAGAGTAATGTGTCGTTTTCGACTTTTTGCATGTTGATATAGATGTTGAAATGCTCTTGTCCGCTTTTTTGGAGTTTGACGGAGTAGAGTTTAAGCAGAGAAAGTCCGAACATCATGCCCCACATTGCCGGAAAGTGAAAGAACTGATGCCCAAGTACCGCAATGAGAATCGTAGCGACACCAAGATAGACAACACCCATGCCGCCATCTTTGAGTACAGGTTTTTTCTCGGTAGAAGCATCGAAATGCGGCTCCCCTTTAGGAACGAAGATACTAAGTAGAAATGCTGTGGCAATCCATCCTAGCAGTGATGCAGGGAAGAGGTAGAGAAAGTCCACGAACTCCCCTTTACCGGCAGTCCATGCCATAAGTGTCGTGATGTCTCCAAAAGGGGACCATGCACCACCCGCGTTTGCCGCTACGACTATGTTGATGGCACCGGGGACGAGAAAGTCGGTTTTTTGCTTGTCAATCGTAAAAAGAACCGTTGAGAGTATAAGAGCGGTTGTCAAGTTGTCCGCTACGGGTGAGATGAAAAATGCAAGTAGACCCGTAAGCCAGAAAAGTTTTTTGTAGCTGTATCCGTGTGAGACGAGCTTGAATTTCATCAAATCAAAAACACCACGCTCTATAAGTGTTTCAATGTAGGTCATTGCAACAAGCAAGAAGAAGAAAATTTCCGAAATTTCTAAGATGAGATGTTCAAGTTCATTGTGCATCGGTGTCGGATCAAGACCGTTTATGGCATAGTAGATACCGATAAGCATGAACATGAATGTTCCCGCAAATAGCGCCGGTTTTGCTTTATTTACCTCATACTGCTCTTCTGTCGCTATAAAATAGTAAGCGATGACAAAGACCGCCAGGCTGAGCCAGCCTACCCATGTCGTCGTTAGGTTAATGACTTCTGTCGCTTCATGCATCTGTGCATTCCTCCGTTTCTTTTATGTAGTGTACACCAATGGATTTCTCTCTTTGCAGGGCTGCTGAGACGATCTCCTTTGCCGTTAACAATCGAAATTTCAGTAGTTTACCAATTTTTTCATTTAAAAGAGCATTAATCTCCTCATACGCTTCTTGCAATCCCTGTCGTGTCCGGATTACTCCCACTTTTTCCCACATGATTTTTCTTAATCTGTTTTTTTTCTCTTTATCCTCTTTGTAGCTCATCACTTCATCACAGATTCCAAACTCTTTTTCGCAAGAAGATGTCGGGTGTGTCAAAATGTGTTCAGCAGCACGCTTTGCAAAAACAAGCCCCTCAAGGAGTGAGTTCGATGCGAGTCTGTTCGCTCCGTGCACTTTAGTCGATGCCACCTCTCCGACGGCGTAAAGCCCCTCTATATCTTTTATAGCACCTTTTGTGTCTGTTTTGATGCCGCCTATGGCGTAGTGAAATGCAGGCGAAATAGGTACGCGTTGAGATGGGAC
This sequence comes from Helicobacteraceae bacterium, assembly GCA_027084065.1. Classification (GTDB taxonomy): domain Bacteria; phylum Campylobacterota; class Campylobacteria; order Campylobacterales; family Sulfurimonadaceae; genus S012-15. The sequence continues at coordinate 3,752 of JALWLR010000199.1, forward strand.
GTTGTAACCGATGGAGTGGAACTTCTTGTAGATGTTTGGGAAACGATGCATGAAGTAGATTTCATCGAAGTTGGACATATTGAGATAGACTTTTGTCCCGGTTTTTGCAACATAGTCGAAAATGCTCTTGCTGACGATGTCGCGTGATGCCAGCTCTCCTCGCGTGTCGTAGTCGAACAAAAAGCGTCTTCCCTCTTCATCCTCTATCGTAGCACCTTCGCCTCTTAGTGCTTCAGTCAGCAGAAGCTTTTGTGCGAGGTTGGAGTTGACAAATACGGTTGGGTGAAACTGCATCATCTCCATGTTTTCCAGGGCAATACCCTTTTCGACACAAAGTCCTTGCATATCGGCACTGATTGTCGGTGCGTTTGTGTGGTATTCGTACAGACTGCCCACACCGCCGGATGCAAGAATAACGTTGTCGGCATAAATATTGCGCAGTTTTCTATGTTCTAAAACGGTAACGCCATAGCACTTTCCATCTTCTATAAGCAGATCGACGACGCGTGTATTGCCAAGCATCGGATGTGGATTTTGTTGAAGTAAAAAGTAGTGCATGTAGCGTCCCGTCGCATCGCCTCCTGCATGTAAGATGCGTTTTGTAGAGTGTGCCGCCTCTTTTGTATAGAGCAGATTGCCCTGCTCATCTTTATCGAATTCAAATCCCATCTCTATAATTTCGTCGATGACGGCTTTGGAGTTTTTGGAGAGAACCTCTACGGCTTCTTTGTTACAAAGTCCCGCTCCAGCTTCAAGTGTGTCTTGAATATGGGCGGGAATGTCGTTTTCATCTTTTGCCAGTGCTATGCCGCCTTGGGCGTAGAAGCTGTTGCACTTGAAGGTCTCACGTTTGTTTATGATGAGAACTTTTTTCTCTTTGGGAAGATGTGCGGCGGCATACAGACCGGCAACGCCGCTACCGACTATGATGACATCGTATTTCATCGCTCATCCTTTGTCGAATGGATGATGACAGTCACATTCTCGTCAACTTTTTCTTCGTAGTAAGGCGCTTTTTTGTAACCGCATCCACTGAAGTTTAACAAAAGAACGGATATAATAAAAAGATGAAAAAAGCTCAGGAAATTATCTCTTCTTTGCAATCGCAACCTCAATTCAGAAAACTTCGCAGCTCTCGCTGTATAGAAAAAGTTTTCTCTATGTTTTTGCCCACCGTACGCCGTTTTGTCGAGTTCGGATACATAAAAAACGGAACTCTTTTTGTCGTGTTGAATCACGGCGCGGGTAAACAAGAGTTCGATAATAGTATAAAAATGATTAAAGATGTGTTAAAATCGGTATCTATAGAGGAGTGTTCGGATGTACACTTCAGTGATATAAAGGCATTTGTAACCCATAAGCCAAGACGCAGAAGAAAAGAGGCAATACAGACAGGAACGATTCCGATGTACGAGGAGCGCTCCAAAGGAGAGTTCGATACGACGATAATTCATGATGAGGAGTTACGCGCCGTAGCAGAAGAGATAAAGGAGATAATAAAACGACATGCAAAATAGAGATGCACTTGCAGAAAAAATCAAAAATCTTCCAAAATCGCCCGGGGTCTATCAATACTTCGATGCAGAAGGAAGATTGCTGTATGTCGGTAAAGCCAAAAATCTCGCCAATCGTGTAAAAAGCTACTGGAACTTCAATCCGCTTCGCCCAAGCGGTAACCTCTCACCGCGTATAACAAAGATGATCTTAGAAGCGGCGAATCTGGAATACATTGTCGTACACTCCGAACATGACGCCTTGCTTTTGGAAAATTCGCTTATAAAGCAGCTCAATCCAAAATACAATATTTTACTACGTGATGATAAAACTTACCCCTATATATACATAGACTACACACAGCCGTATCCACGTATAGAGATTACCCGAAAGGTTATACCGGGCAAAGAGAGAAAATATTTTGGACCCTACTCTGTCGGAGCGCGCGATATAGTGGACTCCGTTTACGAACTATGCAAACTGGTTCAGAAAAAATCGTGTCTTAAAGGGAGGAGAGCTTGTCTGTTTTACCAAATAAAAAAGTGCCTTGCCCCTTGTGAATTCGATGTTCCCAAAGCATTGTACGATGCAGAACTCCAAAAAGCGGTCGAATACATCAAAGATAAAAAAAGTCTTGTGGAAAAACTTGAAGAGAAGATGGCGTTTTATGCTGAGGAGTTGCGCTTTGAAGAGGCTGCACAGCTTCGAGACCGCATAGAGAAAATAGCGCGAAGTTCCATTCGAAGCGACATCGATCTTGCAAGCAGTGAAAATTACGATATATTTGTCATAACCCATGATGACAAAAAGGCGGTTTTGGTGCGTGTGTTTATGCGGGAGGGGAAAATTATCTCCAGTGCTCATGATGTCGTAAGTGTCAAAGAAAACTTTGATGAGCAGGAGCTGCTTGCACACTCCATTCTCAATTTTTACGCCCATAAGATACATCCTGTTGCTGCACCTGTTTTAACCAATATCGCTTTGGATGAGGAGGAGATGCTTCAGGAGTTTTTGATGCAGGAGGTAGGCAAAAAAGCGAAAATCATCACGCCCAAGCGTGGTGTGAAAAAGCAGCTTGTCGATCTTGCACTGCTCAATGCCAAAGAGATTCTACGCCAAGAGAAAAGGAAGAAGAGTGTCTCTTTTGAAGAAGAGCTCAAAGAGCTGCTTGAGCTGGAGCATACACCTGAACGTATAGAGTGCTTCGATAACTCTCACATGGCCGGTAAAGCGAGTGTGGGCGCTATGGTCGTTTGGGAAAACGGAGCTTTTGTCAAAGAGGCGTATCGACACTATCATCTTAATGCACGAGACGAATATGCTCAGATGAGAGAGATGCTTCAAAGAAGGGCGGAGCGCTTTGAGAGCGAGCCTCCGCCTGACTTGTGGCTTATAGATGGAGGCTCGACTCTGCTTAAGTTGGCGACGGATATTATCCAAAGTAGCGGTGCGAATGTAGATGTCGTGGCGATTTCGAAAGAGAAGCGTGAGAGCAAAACACATCGTGCCAAAGGTAAGGCAAAGGACATTCTCCATACACATAAAGGAGAGTTACGCCTTAAAGAGAGTGACAAGCGGCTGATGTTTTTGCAGCGTTTGCGTGATGAAGCTCACCGTTTTGCGATCACGTTTCATCAAAAAACGAAACTCAAACTTGATCAAGAGAGTGAACTTTTGCGCCTTAAAGGTATTTCGCATGCAAAAATCAAACGGCTTTTGGATTATTTTGGAACGTTCGAGGCTGTTAAAGAGGCATCTTTTGAGGAGATCAGTAGCATACTTAACGTAAAGGATGCAAAAATTATCAAAAAGTTGTACGGATAAGAGACTTTTATACCGATTTTTGATATATTAATGCCAGCAAGTAATTTAATAGTGATAGAATAGTATCAGGTTTGTACCGCTTTGGCGGGAAATTATGTACGAAGGTAAAAAAATGCACAATATTACGCCAATTGATGAAGAGTATCAGCTGGAAAAAGATGCGGTTTTGGTAAGCCAGACGGACACCAACGGCATCATAACCTATGCCAACAAAAAATTTCGTGAAGTTTCCGGATATGATTACAAAGAGCTTGTCGGACAGCCGCACAGTATTGTGCGTCATCCCGATATGCCGCGCGCTACGTTTGCAAAAATGTGGGATACGATTCGAAGCGGACAGGTTTTTAACGGTATTATAAAAAATCTTCGAAAAGATGGACGTTACTATTGGGTCGCTTTGGAAATTCTCCCGATTAAAGATGAAAAAGGGAATATAACGGGTTATATCGCAGCAGCCCGCCCGGCATCTCGTAAAGATGTCGAAGAGAATGAAGAGCTCTATGGCAGAATGCTTGAAGCCCAGAGAGAAAAAGGGGAGTTTGAAAATGATACTTTATAATTATGAGAAAAAATTCGTAGGCATTGCGCAAAAAGATCTGCAGGCACTCAATATTGCATCATTGGCTGAACTCTACACTGAAGCGGCAGAGTTTGCAGATCTTTTTGTCAAAACTCCCGGATACATTCACAACTTCAAGCATGTACATTGGATAGATTTTATAAAAAGTGCAGATTCGCTTGATGAAAACAGAGTCATAATCAGTGTCAAGGGCAAAAACTATAAAGCGACACTGGATTTGCAAGAGTTCTTTTTTACCGACAATCCCGGCAAACCCGGCTACGGTATCGTACTTAACGGTTTAAGAGAGTTGACGAAAGAGGAGAGTAACCGAATTTCCGGTGATCTTGCAGGGCGAGTCGCTCCTGAGCCGTATACACCTCCTGCAACACCAACTTCTTTTCAAGAGGAGCCGACGTTCGAAGAGCCACAGGCAGTGGCACCTATGGAAGTAGAAGAGTTTTTAGAAGAGAAAATGCCGCCTCTCTCAGTAGAAGAGGCGGAGAAAGAAGTTGGACTTGAGTTGGATGAAAGTGTTTTCGAAACCGTTTCGCAACCAGAAGAGCCCAAAGAAGAAGAATACGAAGAGCAGCCTTTGGAAGTAGCTTCGCATCAATATCAAGAGGTATATGTACCCAAGTCTGAAGAGGATGAGAAATTTCGGAATTACCATTTCGATCCCGAAGTAGCAGCGAAAGAGTTGGGTTTGCCGGTCGATCTTGTTGAAGAGTTCATTCAGGATTTTATAGCTCAAGCCGAAGAGTTCAAGACGGATCTCTATCAAGCACTTGATGAAGGACGTATCGACAGTTTGCGTATGCTTTCGCACAAACTAAAAGGAGTAGCTGCCAATCTTCGCATAGAAGATGCGTATGATGCTTTGATAACCATCAACACTTCCGATGACATCGACTTGGTAAAAAATACCCTAGATAGATTCTATGCGGTTATCTTGAAAAAACTCTCCGGAGAAGAGGTAGTGTATGCTCCTGAAGAGAAAACGATGCAAGCAGAAGAAACAGAGCCTCTAGAGGAGATTCGATCGGAAGCAACGCAAGAGGAGAGTATCTCTTTGGAACAAGAGCCGGAAATCTCTTTAGTCGAGGAAAGTTCCCAACTTGAAGAAGGGGATGAAGCAAAAGAGAACGAGCCTGAAGAAGTAGAAGCCATAGAGATTGACTTGGCTTCGCTTATGGAAGAGGATAATACACATATCAAACTTCCTAAAGAGTCAGAAGAAACCCCTAAATCACAAGAGGAAAGTTTTGATATAGAGGAAATATCTTTGCAAATACAAGAGCCGGAAGAGGAGAGTAGATCCGTTTCGGCAGACGTTTTAGAAAAACCTGAAGAAGCTGAAGCGAAATCTTCTTCCCAAAAGGAACAAACGACCAAAGAACAAGAACCTGTGTTTGACAAAGCGCTTATCGCTGCCGAACTTGGCATAGACGTCAATACTTACAATGAACTTTTGCAGGACTATATAGAAGATATAAAATCTGCATTGCCGCAGCTTCAAAAGGCAATAGAAGAGAAAGAGACGGAAGTTGTTCAAAAAATAGCGCTTCGCCTTAAAGGTATGAGTGACAATATGCACATAACGGAAATGGCGAAAAAGTTTGAAAAACTTTTTCAAGAGGGGCTAGAGAGGGCAGAAGAGCTAGTTGAGAAAATTGAAGATGAAATAAACTCTATAGAGAGGATGGTGTAGATTATGAAATTGCGATTGAAAAACAGACTACGACTCATCAGTTTGGTTCCGCTGATAATTCTTCTAAGTGTGGCGAGTTACTTTGTTTATAGCGCGTACCAAAATTACACCGATGCGGAAAAACTCAAAAACAAGCTTGTTGAGAACAAGTATCTCAACTCCATCTTGACTAACTTTGCGCGTGAGCGTGGGATGAGTGCGATGTACTTAGGAAAGGCATCTGAGGCGATTTTTATTTCACTCAAAAAGCAAAGAACGCTTACGGACAAATCGGTTGCGGAGTATTTTAATTTTACAAAGCAGATGGAGCAGGATTCGATAAAAAAGAGCTTTCTTGCCGATTTCAAAACGAAAATAGCGCAAATAAAGCGAACTCGTCCGCTTGTAGATGCACGAAAAATAGAGTTTGAAAAAATGTTTCAGGTCTATACCGATGCGCAAACACTTCTTATTAAAGAGATTCAAAGGCTTGATATTAAAAATATCGATCCGACGATTTCCAAACTCTTTTCAGTCTATATCACTTTTATCAAGGCAAAAGAGTATAGCGGTATAGAGCGTGGGTATGTCTCTTATGTTCTTGCGAAGAAAGAGCCGATGGAAGAAGAAGAGATAAGTCGTCTTATTTCTATTATCGGTAAAGCGGATGCAATAGCTTACGATACATTGGAAGATTCGCAACTCGTAGCGAAACTCGATGCAATATTTAAAAATGAGGATGCTCAAGAGCTTTTCGATGACATCAATGCAGAAAGAACAAACATCCTCGCTGTTGCCAAAGACGGTAATTATGATATAAGTGCGGGTATTTGGTTCGCTATGATTTCTGAAAAAATCAAATTGCTCTCAGAAGCTGAAGATATTCTCTCCAAAGCGATGGACGCACATGCTGCGAAGATTCAGGCACAGTCGATTCAGATTCTGACTATTGCTATTACGATTTGGGTTGTTTCTATTTTGCTTGCCATACTCGGATATCTCATTTCCAATCAGATTGCAAGAAACATTAAAGGATTGCAAGAAATTCTTGTAAAAGTCGCAAAAGATACAGGAGGTGCTTCTAGCTTTGCCATTGACTTGGATACGGCAGAAGGTACGGCGCAGGCATATAAACTTCTAGAGCGAATTATTGAACAGACGAAAAAAGATAAAGAAGCAGCCCTTGAAGCCAATGAAGCGAAATCGATGTTCCTTGCGAACATGTCTCATGAGATTCGTACACCGCTTAACGGGATTGTCGGCTTTACCGAGCTTTTAAAAGATACGGGTCTTAATGAAGAGCAGATGGAGTTTGTCGAGATTATTGAAAAATCTTCGGAAAACCTGCTTGAGATTATCAACAATATTCTTGATCTTTCCAAAATTGAATCCAATAAACTTGAAATTGAAGATATTGTCTTCAATCCTATTGAAGAGTTTGAGAGTGCCGTTGAAGTCTACGCGGTTCGTGCAAGTGAGAAAAATATCGATCTTGGCTGTTTCATCGATCCTCGGTTGGAAAAACCGCTTAAAGGGGATCCAACCAAACTTAAAGAGGTCATTATCAATCTGCTCTCAAATGCCGTCAAGTTTACCAGCAGCGGCGGTGCGATCAATGTCGACATCCGTAAAATTCCATCTGCACAAGAGGGCTTTACTCGTGTACGTTTTGAAGTTCAAGATAGTGGTATCGGTGTAACGAGCGAGCAAAAAGCGCGTATATTCGAAGCCTTTTCTCAAGCCGATACATCCATTACGAGAAAGTATGGTGGAACGGGACTTGGATTGACTATTTCGAGTCGTTTTATAGAGTTGATGGGTGGACAGCTTGATTTGCATTCCGAGCCGGGAGAAGGAACTACTTTCTTCTTTACAATAGATTTTGAAGAGATTGAATCCAACATAGAGAGTCTGGAGAATAAATTTAGCTATTTAAGTGCGATACTTTTGGAAAATCCGCATAAATCGAAAAAGCAGGATGAGTATCTTCGTGAGTATCTCGACTTTTACGGAGTCAAATATACGGTTTCAGATAGTGCCGAGCGGATTGAAGAGCTTAGTAAGGCGAAAATTTATAATTTGATGTATATCGACTTTGACTATCTAAGTAGCGATGAGCTTGTAGAGTGTTCAAAACTCTCTCCATCATTGGTGCTGCTTACAAAGTCTTTCAATATGAAAAAGATCGAATCACTAGGCATAGAGATATATAAAACACTTTATGAACCGCTCACGACATCCAAAGTCAAGCGCTCTTTGGAAGATTATAAAGAAAAAGAGCTGGAAGAAGAGAGCGGAGACTATAAAAATGCGGAGAAAAAACCGCAAAAGATAGAAGCGCTTAAAGAGGGCGGAGCGAAGTTCAAAGCCAAAGTACTTGTTGCAGAAGACAATATTATCAATCAAAAGCTCATCAAGCGGACACTAGAAGACTTGGGGCTGGAAGTTGGACTTGCAAGCAATGGTCTTGAGGCGTTTCAAAAGCGAAAAGACGGTAATTTTGATTTGATTTTTATGGATATTCAAATGCCGTTTTTAGATGGAGTCGAAGCAACAAGAGAGATATTGGAATGGGAAAAAGAGTTCCATAAAAAGCATGTGCCTATCATTGCATTGACGGCAAATGCACTAAAAGGAGATCGGGAACGCTTTTTAAGTGCAGGGCTTGACGAGTACACGACTAAACCGCTCATTCGGGATGAAATAGTCTCTCTTTTGACACATTTTCTATCTGATCATATTGTCTATGAAGACGAAGAGGAGGAGTCAAAGAAAGAGGAAAAAGAGAGTGATTCAAAAGAGGAAGAGCACTCTGTAGACGAGCAATCGCTCCCTGTAATACAAGAAGAGATTCAAAACAAGCAAGAAGAGACAGTACAAAACACTCAAGAGTCTATAGAGCAAGATAGTGCAGTGAGTAAAAAAGAGCAGGTAGATATACTCATCGCTAAAAAAAGCAGCTTTGAAAACAGTCTGTTTGCAAAAGTATTTGAAAAACTGGGTTATTCTTATGAGACGACGGATTCGTTTGATGAAGTTTTAGAAAAACTAGATGACAAAGAGTATGCAGTCATACTTATCGATGCGGAATTGGATGGAATGGATATAGAGAAATTGCGTTTACATGCAAAAGATACACCTATTATTCTTGTTAAAGACTCCATGACAAAACTGGATGATTCTACTGTACAAAAAGTGGATGAGGTTATAAACAATCAAGCAAGCGGAGATGTTCTGCGTTTGGTTTTGGAAAAATTTTTATAAGGATAGCGAATGAATAGAGATAATTTAGTCGTTTTGGCTGTTGATGATGATCTCATCAATTTAAAGCTGCTTAAATCCATGCTTTTAAAGACAGGCAAAGTCAAAGAGGTTATAGAAGCAAAAAACGGAAGTGATGCCATAGGTGTACTCAAAAGCAGAGATGACATTGATTTGATTCTTCTTGACATCATTATGCCCATAATGAACGGTATAGAGGTACTTAAAGTTGTGCGAGCAGATGACTCTCTAAGACAGTTGCCGATCATCGTCTTGACGACAGATGAGACGAAAAAGGCTGAAGCGCTCGATCATGGAGCGAACGGCTTTTTAACCAAGCCGATTCGTAACGACGATCTTATACGACAAATTTCTAGCATGATTGTCTAGCGCTTGGACGCTAGAGAAGTGCTTCTTCGAGCACCTCTTCAATGCGGATGACCGGAGTAATGGTCAGTGAGTTTTTCACTTCATCCGGAATTTCATCCAAATCTCTTTCAAAATTCTTCAGTGGAATCAGTGCTTGTGTCACTCCCGCTTTATGC
>JALWLR010000200.1 GCA_027084065.1 Helicobacteraceae bacterium
GTTACTTCAATATAAAAGGGGATGATATAGCCAAAGTCGGAGGCACTATGGATACCTCCGGTGCTTTTGTAGGCTTTGTCGGGCACTTCAAATAAATTAAGCTCTATTCTTGCGTAAAAGCTCTATTAAGAGCTGAAAAGAGCGCTTTGACGCTCGCTTTGGTTATGTCGTTATCTGCTCCGACACCAAAACAGCTATACACTTCCGGAGAAGTTATCTCAATGTAAGCAACGGCCTTGGCACTGCTTTTGTCGCCGCATGAGTGCTCGTAGTAAGAGGCTATGGCAAATTCATGCTCATAATCTTTCATAATGGCATTTTTACAGGCATCTATAGGACCGTTTCCTTCTCCTTCTGCAAATATTTCTCTCCCTTTATAAATATAATGCAATTTGCATGTAGCCTTCTCATCAGTCGTTGTCACACTGAAATCTTTGAACGTTATATGCTCTTTTGGCTTAAAATAGCTTTTGTAAAACTCTTCAAACACCTCTTTGTTAGTCAGTTCACGCCCCAGCTTGTCACTCAAAGCCTGAATGATTCGTCCCACTTCCGGGTGCATCTTTTTAGGAAGCACATAGCCATAATCATGCTCAAGCACATAGGCTACACCACCCTTTCCCGATTGGGAGTTGATGCGGATGATACTCTCATAGGTTCGTCCCACATCACTTGGATCGATTGGAAGATATGGCACTTCCCAATGCGGATCCTCTTTTGCTTTTTGATAGGCAAGCCCTTTGTTGATCGCATCTTGGTGTGAGCCGGAAAAAGCGGTATAGACAAGCTCTCCGACATAAGGGTGTCTAGGATGTGTCGGCAACTCTGTAACACGCTCCACTACCTCGACAATATGCGGCAAGTCACTCAAATCAAGCTCAGGATCGACACCTTGAGTGAGCATATTGAGCGCAAGGGTAATAATGTCCACATTTCCCGTTCGCTCCCCGTTGGCAAGGAGAGTTCCCTCAACTCTGTCCGCACCGGCAAGAAGTGCAAGCTCGGTTGCCGCTACACTCGTTCCTCTGTCATTGTGCGTATGCGTGGAAATGATGATGTTCTCTCGGTTATCAAGATGCTCTCCCATCCACTCGACCTGATCGGCATAGATGTTTGGCGTTGCCATTTCCACCGTTGCTGGAAGATTGATGATGACTTTACGATCTGGACCTACACCCCATCGCTCGGTAACACGGTTACATATCTCGGCTGCAAACTCAAGCTCCGTTCCAGTAAAGCTCTCAGGAGAGTACTCGAGCATTATCTCGCCGTCATGCTCTTTTTCATACTTCTTGATAAGATCCACACCCTTGAGTGCAAGCTCGATGATCTCCTCTTTTTCTTTTCTAAAGACAATCTTTCGCTGTGCTACACTTGTGGAGTTATAAAGATGCACTGTCGCCTTTTTGACACCTTTGAGTGCTTCGAAAGTCTTCTCTATCAAATGCTCACGCGCCTGTACAAGAACTTGCACACGAACATCGTCAGGGATGAGATTATCCTCGACAAGCTTGCGCAAAAAGTCAAACTCCACCTTCGAAGCCGAAGGAAATCCAACCTCGATCTCTTTAAATCCGATTTGTAGCAGCAGGTTGTAGAGTTCAAGTTTTTTCTCAAGGTTCATCGGATTGATAAGTGCTTGATTGCCATCGCGCAAATCGACACTACACCATATAGGCGCTTTGGTTATCTCATTGTCCGGCCATTTTCTGTTTGGCAACTTGATCTTTGGATACGGCTTGTATTTCCCTTTTGGGATACGATCCATCATACTTGGCATAATCTTTCCTTGTTTTGAACTCTACAAAAGCCTGCTGATACTTTTGTTGGTGGAATTATAGCGAAAATGGGTGTAAAAAAGAGGAGAAGAAAAAAATTATCGGAGATTTTTAAAGTTTTGGGGCGAAGCCCCAAATATTAACACTGGTAAGTAGTGCTGAACTCGTACGCTGTCGGGCGACCTTCGTCTGGCCAGATCTCACGCTCGAATTTGTAGTCTTTGTATGTATTGATGAACTCGTCGGTAAAGACAGGCTTGAGGAAGTCGTTGTCTTTAAGCATCGCTTCGATCGCTTCTCTAAGAGTGTGTGGCATTTGAGGTATACCTCTTTCACGGATCTCATCAAGTGAAAGCTCGAAAAGGTCTTCATCCATAGGACCGACCATCTCATAACCACCTTTTTGAATACCATCAAGACCAGCCATCATCATAGCAGCGAACGCAAGGTATGGACATGCAGAACTATCCGGGAACCTCATCTCTATACGTGTCGCTTTTTCGCCTGCACCGTATGGAATACGACAAGAAGCTGAACGGTTTTGAGAAGAGTAAGTAAGGATACTTGGAGCTTCGAAACCTGGAAGAAGTCTCTTGTAAGAGTTTGTAGAAGCGTTTGTAAATGCTGCTACAGTGTGTGCATGCTTGAAGATACCGCTGATGTAGTCAAGAGCAGTTTTAGAGAGGTTACCGTAGTTTCCTTCTTCGTAGAAGAGGTTTTTCCCATCTTTCCAAAGAGACTGGTGTGTGTGCATACCGTTACCGTTGTCTCCATAGAGTGGTTTTGGCATAAAAGTAGCAGTTTTTCCGTTAAGATGTGCTACCATTTTTACAACATATTTATATTTCTGAACATTGTCAGCCGCACCGATGATGTCAGAGAAAACAACACCGATCTCACCTTGACCTTGAGCAACTTCGTGGTGACCAAGAACTACTTCAAGACCGACTTGCTCTAATACCTGCATCATTTCTGCACGAAGATCGACCATAGAGTCAGTAGGAGCTACCGGGAAATAACCACCTTTCGTTCCAGGTCTGTGTGCATGGTTGTAGTAGTCAGGATATGTAGTGTTAGAGTTCCAGTCTCCCTCTTCCGTATCAACTTTGTAGCCTGCCTCGTTGATGTTATCGACAAATTTTACATCATCGAAAACGAAGAACTCATTCTCAGGTCCGAAGTATGCAGCATCGGCAATTCCAAGCTCTTCAGCATATTTCAGTGCTTTTTTAGCGATAGAACGAGGACATTTTTCATAAAGCTCGCCTTTGTAGATGTCATAAACGTCGCAGAAAACGATAACGGTTGGATCAGCAGTGAACGGGTCTAGAAACGCTGTCGGGACATCTGGCTTAAGAATCATGTCAGATTTGTTGATAGGCTGCCACGCTTCGATAGACGAACCGTCAAAAG
>JALWLR010000201.1 GCA_027084065.1 Helicobacteraceae bacterium
ACGAAGACCTGAAGAGAGTTTCTCAAGTGAACTTGACAAAGCTCTGTTTGTCGCCTGTGCATTTGCATGTGCATTGAGTGCACTTACGTTTGTGTTTATTCTAAAACCCATGATAAATCCTTTTATCTGCTAGAGCTCTCACTCTAGGTTGTTTTTCGCCAACTTCCTTGTTGACTGTATAAACCATATCGGTCATAAAACAAAAGGCTTTAATTTTTTTCGCACTTTTGCTTTAAACTTTTTTTCGATACACTTTCGCAATTGAAATCTATATATAGTATAGGAAAACATTTGAACCTAATCATCGTCGAATCACCCGCAAAAGCAAGAACCATAAAGAACTTTCTTGGCAAAGAGTATGAAGTCATCGCCTCCAAAGGGCACATAAGAGACCTTCCAAAGAGCCGTTTTGGCATAGCCATAGATGAGGAGAAAAAAGAGATAATCCCCACATACTCCGTCGCCAAAGAGAACCAGCCAACCGTCAAAGAGATCAAACAAAAAGCGGACAAAGCAGATACCGTCTATATCGCAACCGATGAGGACCGCGAAGGAGAAGCCATAGGCTGGCACATAGCCTACGCCATCAAGCGCGACCCCGAAGAGCTACCGCGTATAGTCTTTCATGAGATTACGAAAACGGCGATCAATCATGCATTGGAATCGGCACGCCATATAGATATGAACATGGTAAACGCCCAGCAAGCAAGAAGGCTTTTAGATAGAATTGTAGGTTACAAACTCTCTCCGCTTCTTAGCTCAAAAATCCAAAAAGGCTTAAGCGGCGGGCGTGTGCAAAGCTCCACTCTCAAACTCATAGTCGATAGAGAAAGAGAGATCAAGGCCTTCATTCCACAAGAGTATTGGAGCATAGATACCAAGTTCAAAACCAATATCGATGCCAATCTTGTCAAATTCGAAGGCAAAAAGATCGAAAAGCTCTCCATCCAAAACGAAGAGCAGGCAAAAAGCATAACCCAAACCATCGAAAAAGATGACTTCACTATTAGCAAAATAGAAACGAAACAGAGAAAAACCTCCACCCCGCCTCCGTTTATGACTTCTACGCTGCAACAAACAGCTTCAAGTAAATTGGGATTCAGTCCGAAAAAGACGATGATGATAGCACAATCACTCTACGAGGGTGTCCGCACACCTAACGGTGTCAGTGGGGTCATTACCTACATGAGAACCGACTCGTTAAATATTGCAAAAGAGGCAATAACCGCCGCACGTGAGACCATAAAAGAAAGGTTCGGCGACAAATACCTGCCGCAAAAGCCGAAATACTATACGAAAAAAGCAAAAGGTGCCCAGGAAGCTCACGAAGCCATTCGACCGACCATGCTTGATTTCACACCCGAAGTTGCCGCTCAGTATCTCAAAGCGGATGAGGCCAAGCTCTACCGCCTCATTTACGAACGCTTTTTAGCAAGCCAGATGGCAGACGCACTTTTCGAACAACAAAGCATTACTTTCAAAGGTGCACATGCAGAATTCAAAGCTACGGGAAGAAAGCTGCTTTTTGACGGTTTTTACAAAGTTATGGGTACCGAAGACAAAGACAAACTCTTGCCACCGCTTAAAGAGGGAGAAAAAGCGGAGATAGAGAGCATCAAACCCACACAGCACTTTACCGAACCGCCTGCACGCTACTCCGAAGCAAGCCTCATCAAAAAGATGGAGGCCGAAGGTATAGGACGACCTTCTACCTACGCACCGACCATTGCGACACTGATGAACCGAACATATGTGACGGTAGAGAAAAAGCAACTCATTCCGACTGAAGTCGCCTTTACCGTCATCGACATTTTAGAAAAGAACTTCGCAAACATTGTCGATGCCCAGTTTACCGCACGAATGGAAGAGAAACTCGATGAAATAGCCGAGGGGAAAATAGACTGGAAAGAGCTTCTGCTTGATTTTTACAAAGAGTTCATGCAAAAAATCGAAGATGGCAAAAAAAACATCGTCTCACTGAAAACAGCCAAACCAATCGGGCGAAACTGCCCCGAATGCGGCAGCGAACTCCTACTTCGAAAAGGGCGCTTTGGAGAGTTTATTGCATGTAGTGGCTTTCCAAAGTGTAAGTACACCGAACAGATCAACGAAGATGGAACGACCGAACCTTCTAAAAAAGAGGAGGAACTCGCAGGCGAAAAATGTGAAAAGTGTGGCTCCGACATGGTCATAAAACAAGGAAGAAACGGCAAGTTTCTTGCATGTAGCGCCTACCCTAAATGTAAAAATACAAAAAGCATCCAAAGCGAGCAAAAAACCTCCAACGTTCCATGTCCGAAATGTGGGGGTACACTTGTATGGAAACAGAGCCGACGCGGCGCTTTTTGGGGATGTGAGAACTATCCGGAGTGTAAGTTCATCTCCAAGTTCGAGCCGACAACTATCAAATGTAAAGAAGAGGGGTGTGGGGGTGTTTTGGCAAAAAGAACCTACAGAGGCAAAGAGGTCTACGAATGCACCGACTGTAAAAAGCGAACTCCGGCAGAAGAGATAGAGGGGAAATAAGGTATAATAATCTTTATGAAAAGCTATATGAAAAAGCAACTCTCGCTTCTCAAACAAAAGTATGAAAAGATCGGCTTTAGAGTTGTAGGAGTCTTTGGATCGTATGCAAGAGAGAGTGAATCCTACCAAAGTGATCTTGATATTGCATATGAAATCAACTCTTTATTTGTAGAAAAATACTCTGGATGGTCTTCAATTTTAAAACTAGAAGAGATAAAAAAAGAGATAGCAGAAAGTGTAGGAGTACACAAAGTCGACCTTGTCCCTACAGATACCCCAAACAGGACTCTACAAAAAATTTTTAAAAACGAGATGATCTATGTCTAAGCAGAGTGACATCGCTAAAATAGACTTTATCATTGAAAAAATCGACGATGCTCTTGCTTACAAAGAGACTTTTGGATCGGTTGAAGCGACCCTTAATTCCAAAATGGGTTTCGATGCTGTTTGCATGTGCATATTGCAAGTTGGAGAAACCTTGAATAAACTCTCTTCTTCTATTATACAAGCACATTCGGAACTCCCCATTAAAGAAAGTTATCTTACTAGAAATTACATAGCTCATGATTATGAAGGTATAAGCAAACTCATTTTAGAAACCATTCTGCGAGAACATTTCCCCATTTTGAAAAAG
>JALWLR010000202.1 GCA_027084065.1 Helicobacteraceae bacterium
ACTCCATTGCTCATTACGATACCGACTACTTTTTCGTTCTTCCTTACACGGACAAATACGGGGCGGAAGTGGTCAAGCAGATATTTGAAGATATTTTCGAGCGGGATATTCCCTACTTTATGATCAGCTACCCCGTCGATGGAGAAAACGCAAACGATCTCCTTGAAATGCTCCAAGACAGTGTCTCGACCTTCTTGAAAAAAGATCTTGACTATCTCGACAGATTTTTGGAAGAAAAAGTATAATAAGAGGAGTGTTTGTAATAATCAAGTGCACGCTGCATCCGCTGTGCACGGCGAAGCTGTTTTTGGCATACACAACGACATCTCTTTAACTCTTTTGCATCTATCTTTTTTAAATACAGCGGCGTGTTCAACTGACTAAAATCCCACTCTCTTGCCCCCATATAGACTGACAGCAGAAAAATAAAAAAAATCGCTCGTCTCATAACTCCATATCGACTGGAATAAAAAATGCTTTAGACCTTTAAGACAAAGGAGAGAAGCATGTTGACATTCCAAGCCCTACACACTTCATCAAAATCCGCTCCAAAAGGAGAGGTACTTTTGGACTTTGTAGCAGAAGAGAGCGATAACGAACTCTCATTTGAAGATTTTCTTCGCTCTCTCTCTGCCAAAACGAAACCCTCCGATGCACAAAACACTCTCCTTGATGCTCAAGTAACAGAGGAAAAACATCTAAAAAAAGAGCTTGGTACTTTAGAGGAGCTTCAAGCTTTGCTTATCCATGACGAAAAAACTCTACCAAATACAAAGTCCGCTTCGACAATCCAAACTCAAACACCGACAACACTTCAAAAAGAATCAAAAGAAGACTCTTTTGGACTTCACAAAGAGATCTCAAATACTCTTTCTTTAAATGAGCTCAAATATCTTCTTAGCAAAGCAAAACACTACCTCAGCAAAAAAATTGCTCAACTCAACCATACACAACACGACAAACAGAGCGATAATATACCAAAAACACTCAAAGGAGTTTTGCAAACAGCGCAAAAACTAGACATAGAAGTGACAAAAATAACCTATGAAACCCTAAAGGAAGAGAGTGCAACCGAAACTACATCCCACCAAACAGAAGTAGAAAAACGAGTCGCACAAAAAATGCACTCCCTAAAAGGGATTCCTCTTTTTACGCAAAAAAGCATCGTCACAGTCTCTACAAAAGAGTTCATAGAGACAAAGAATGCAACCCTACATGTAAAAACTCCAAACAAACAGACAAAGCAGCATGAGAATTCACACAACCTTCAAGAATTGCTACGCTCTACCAATGAGGAAAAACAAACAAACTCACAAACTATTCAACCCGTTGCCTCTTTTAGAGCAAAAACCTCTTCACTTGAAAATCAGGAGATTTTGCATGCAACACAGCACAATAACAATAATGCCAAACACGAAGCAATGCAAAAAACCGACATGCAAAACCTCGAACAGCTGCTACGCACCGAAGAGACACCCTCTACCTCCTCTGCGCACATCAAATCATCCGACTCGCTCGATGTAAAAATGCACGAAGCAAAACAGATGATGCGCTACCTTGGAGAAGATATAAAACGAGCCATTGACGACTACAAACCTCCCTTTACACGTATCTCACTCAAACTCAATCCGCGTCATCTCGGAGAACTTGCCATGACAGTTGTTCAACGCGGCAAAAAGGTACATGTCAATCTCAGCTCAAACAATGCGGCACTCAACCTACTGGCAAACAATCTTCCTGAACTCAAAGTGCAGCTCAATCAAAATGGAATACAAAATGCTTCATTTAGTTTCAACGCAAGCACCTCTCAAGAACAAAACCAAAAAGAGCGTCACAAAGAGGAGCACTCCAAAGCCTATTTTGTAAAACAGGATGAGGAGAATGAAGAGAGTCTGCACTCTTTGGAAATAATTATTCCACGCTATATATAAAAAGGAGACGTCATGATAAACGCAACCAGCAACACTACACAACAAACCACCTCTACAACCGGCTCCAACCCTTATGTCAATCCCGACGGTATATTGGGCAAAGATGACTTCATGAAACTCCTCCTGGTCGAACTACAATACCAAGACCCGACCGAACCTATGGACTCAGAAAAGATCCTCTCGCAGACATCACAGCTTGCTACACTCGAATCTGCAGACAATACAAACAAGGCACTGGAGCAACTCAGTGCCTCTTTAGCTGCTTCGCAACAATACTCCGTTCTCTCTGCAATTGGAAAAACCGCTTCACTCGGACAAAACACGATTCAACATCAAAAAGAGAGCACGACTGCATTCGAACTCTACTTCCCAGACGATGTTACAAACGGTACGATCAACATCAGTGATCTTGATGGAAATATTATAAAAACGATTGAGGTAGGAGAAAACCAAAAAGGGGTTTACTCCTTTGAATGGGACGGTACAGACAATGACGGAAAGAGTGTCGATGACGGCATTTACCAAGTTACCGCCGACTATTACGACCCTCAAGGTGATCCACATAAAACGGCTGTTGGTGTCTATCCCATAGAATCTGTGCGATTTGACAACGGCCAAGCGCTGGTCAAATTGGGTTCTAACTATATACCACTAGAAAATGTATTAGAAATCTACTAAAAAGGCATAACAATGATTCAGGCTTTTTATACCGGTGTGAGTGGCATTGCTTCGCACCAAAATGCTATAGATGTCACAGCCGACAACCTTGCCAATATCAACTCAGTCGGATACCGCGCCTATCAAGCGGAGTTTTCCGATGTTTTTAGTGACTCTCTTGCTGCTCCCTCCATTCCCGGCAGTATCGACAACAGTATCGGAATGGGCTCTTTCACACAAGCAACATCACTCAACCTCTCACAAGGGAGTCTTCTCAAAACAGAACATACAACCGATTTGGCTATTTTGGGGGATGGATGGTTTGGCATCGAATCCGGCAACGAACGCTATTTTACACGTGCTGGGAACTTTACATTCGATACAAACAGAGACCTTGTAACCCCTGAAGGTATGTTCGTCTTGGGGACACTTGGCAACAATATAGACCAAAATACAAATACATTGACAAAAGAGCTCTCCTCCGTGCCGCTTGGCAACGTCACACAACAACAAAAACTAAGACTCCCAAAAGAGCTTCACTACCCAGCCCAACCTACA
>JALWLR010000203.1 GCA_027084065.1 Helicobacteraceae bacterium
AGTAGAACTCTTTGATACCCGCGACAATCTGTCGTAGAGAGTCTTCGCCAAGGTCTACTTGCAATTTGAGCAGTTTTTTACTTTTTGGCACTTCCTCTGCCGAAACGACAGTTCCGACTTTCAAAGAGGTTTCGAAAAATTGGCCTATCTCTATGAGGTTATCCTCCTCTTTTTTCTCTTTTTTGTCACTGCACTCCTCTTTTTGAGACTCTTTGGAGTTTGGCTGTGCTTGCGGTGCTTCAGGTAAAAGAGGCTCCTCTATGCGAGGAAAGAGCGGTGGAATTTTCTCTATTGTAAAAACATCGAGCAACTCTTTGTTTGTAATTAGTTTGACGTAAGCTTCGTTGTTGATGGAAAAGCCGAGTGCCTTGGCGATTTTGTCCGCTGTTTTTGGCATGACGCACGAGAGCATAACTGCCGCTTTTGCCAAGATGTTTGCAACGAGTGCAACTGTTGCAAGCGCTTCATCTTTTTGGTCATTTTTCATTTTGACCCACGGCTGAGACTCTTGGATAATTCCGTTTCCAATGACAAAAAGCTTCCAAAGCTCCTCAAGATACTTGTGTGGCTGTACCTGCTCTATGTAAGCATCGAGTGAATCCAAAACGGCATGTGTTTTTTCCAGTTCGTTTGCATGGTGTTTTGCTACATCTTTGGAGTCTATAACAAAGTCGCTGTATTTTCCACTCATTCCTATGATTCTGTTGAGTAGATTACCAAGGTCATTGGAAAGATCGGAGTTTATACGGTCGATCAATGCACGTTGGGAGAAGTCGCCGTCTTGTCCAAACGGTACTTCACGAAGCATGAAATAGCGAAGATTTTCCACACCGTAAGCATCTGCAACCTCTTTTGGATGCACGACATTGCCTTTGGATTTACTCATTTTTTCTCCGTCTCTAGTCCACCATCCGTGTGCTGCTATGTGCTTTGGAAGGGGTAGGTCAAGACTCATCAAAAATGCAGGCCAGTAAATGGCGTGAAAACGTAAAATATCTTTCCCGACAAGATGGATGTCTGCAGGCCAGAACTTCTCCATAAGTGTCGTGTCTTTACTTCCATACCCCAGTGCCGTAATGTAGTTCAAAAGAGCATCGAGCCAAACGTACATGACATGTTTTGGGTCGTTGAGCTCTTTTGGAAGCGGAACTCCCCAACTAAAAGAGGTTCTTGTAACAGAAAGATCACGCAATCCGCCTTTTACGAAGTTGATCACTTCGTTAGCACGTGATTTTGGTAAAATGAACTCCGAATGCTCTTGGTAATAGTTAAGAAGTTTCTCTTCGTAGTTGGAGAGTTTGAAAAAGTAGCTCTCCTCTTTGACTATTGTCGTACTTCTGCCACAATCTGGACAAAACTCGCCGTCAACAAGTTGTGTTTCCGGAAAAAAGGCCTCGCAGCTTACACAATAGTGCCCCTCATACTCGCCTTTGTAAATATCGCCTTTTTCATACATCTTCAAAAAAGCTTTTTGCACACCCTGCATGTGCTCTTCATCAGTTGTTCGAATGAATTTGTCGTAACTGATGTCAAATTCGTCCCACAGTTTTTTAAATGTCGCGCTTATTTCATCCGCGAACTCCTGTGTCGGTTTGCCCGCTTTTTTTGCGGATTCCTCTATTTTTTGTCCATGCTCATCCGTACCTGTGAGGAAAAATGTCTCCTCTCCTTTCAAACGCTCATAGCGTGCAATAGTATCGGCGATAAAAGTGGTATAGGCATGCCCGATATGCGCCTCTCCGTTTACATAGTAGATAGGGGTCGTTATATATTTGCTCACGTGTCGTATTCCTGAATTTTTTATGTAATTTTAGCAAAAATTGCTTATGCCCGGCTATAATTACGCTACGATACCTTCAAAGGAGAGAAGTTGGCTGCATTTTCGACACATATCAACGTAGCGGTTGTAGCAGGAGGTGCTTTGGCCGTTTCGATGCATTCTGCCAGGCTTATCGACAATACCGAAGCCGTTTTGATGCTTTTTTTGACATTGGTTGGAACCGTACTGCCCGATCTTGACTCAGACAGCTCCAAACCTGTCAAAATAGCCTTCAGACTCTTTTCTCTGGTAGCTCCGCTACTTCTTTTGCTGAGTTTTGACAAACGTGTACCGCTACTTTATGCCGCTTTATTCTGGTTTTTTGCATGGATGCTGTTTGAGCTTTTCTTTTTTAAAATGGTACTTCCTTTTACAAAACATAGAGGAGTTTTTCATACAATCGGTATGGGCATACTTTTTGGAGAGCTTTTTTTCGCTCTGTTTTACTATGTTTTTCATACAACGGCATATCTAGCGACACTGGCCGGTTTTTTCATTCTATATGGATTTATCATTCATTTATTGCTTGATGAGATCTACAGTGTAGATATTTTGGGAGGAAGGCTCAAACACTCTTTTGGAAGTGCATGTAAACTCTACAGCAAAAGAAATTTGGTAGGAAGCTTGCTTGTTTATGCGGCAGTCGGAGCAGGGCTTTGGCTACTGCCTATAGATTTTGAGGGAGTAGAGCGTTTTTTTCATGCGCTAGTGCATATACCGCTGATTTAAAACTCAAACCCTCCGGTTGCTCCTTTGCTCATGGAGTTGTAAACGGCATCGACATACTCTTTTCTTAGTTCGCACTCCAAAAAAACTTCACAGGCACTGCATGTTTGCAGTGCTTTTTCTTTTTGACATTTGCGGAGTTTTTCCAACATCTCTTCTAGATGCAATTCATACTGATCGAGCTCTTTTTTCTCTTCACTCATGCTGGGCATATACCTCTTTTACCGTTTCCACTTCGTTAGATGATCCAAAAAAGCAGGGGCTCGTGTCATGAACGCCGCTATATCCCAAAGAGAGAAGATCGTTGTAACCGTCAATCGCCATCCCGCCGGCTTTCGTATAGACAAACGCAAACGGAAAGACTTCAAAAAGTTTTCTAAGTTTGCCTTGGGGTTTGTCTTGAGTGGCAGGGTAGCTAAAAAGCCCACCGCCTTTGAGAAGAATCTGATGCAAATCAGGCACCATCCCGCCGGAATAACGAAGTCTATAGCCACTTGCAAAAAAATCATCTATCATCTTTTTGTGATAACTCGGCCAGTACTGCTGTGTACCGCCGGGAGCCATCAGTTTTCCTTTGTTTT
>JALWLR010000204.1 GCA_027084065.1 Helicobacteraceae bacterium
GTGGTTATCTCCTCATCATCCCCAAAAAGACTGCCCATGGCGTTTTTCTTCGCTTCGTTTGCCATTTTAGCAGTTTCTACTATCTTCTCTACCTGGTCAAGCAATGCTTTTCTGCTATAGCCAAAAGCATCGAATCCCCCTGCTTTGATAATGGATTCGATAACTTTTTTATTGACTTTTTGCGGATCGATACGGTTGACAAAGTCTTGCATATCTTTAAATTCGCCACCCTCATCTCGTGATTCCAAAATAGAAACAACGGCGGCTTCTCCCACACCTTTAATAGCAGCCAGTCCAAAAAGAATAATATCTTTATCATCTTTTGTAATGGCGGAGAACTCAAGCTGTGAATGGTTTATGTCGGGGGGACTGAGCTCAATGCCCATTCGCTTGACCTCATCGATGTACTTGACCACTTTGTCGGTGTTGTCCTTCTCGCTTGTAAGCAGAGCTGCCATAAACTCGTTGGGGTAGTAGGTTTTAAGATAGGCTGTCTGGAATGTAACCATCGCATAGGCTGCAGAGTGCGACTTGTTAAAACCATATCCGGCAAACTTCTCAATAAGCTCGAAGAGTTTGGCAGACATATCGTAATCATATCCCTGCTTTGCTGCTCCCTCGCAAAACTCCGCCTTGTAGCCACTCATATCTTTTTTCTTACCCATCGCACGACGGATGATATCCGCATAGCCAAGACTGAAACCGCCTATTGTTTGAACGATCTGCATAACCTGTTCTTGATAAACGATCATCCCGTAAGTCGGCTCAAGTGTCTCTTTGAGTGAATCGAAACTAACTTCCTCAAACGGGTAAAAAACCTTCTTTCGTCCATGCTTACGCTCAATGAAGTCATCAAGCATCCCCGACTCCATCGGACCTGGACGATAGAGTGCAAGCACCGCGATAATATCTTCGAAATTGTCTGGTTTGAGGCGTTTATTAAGATCTTGCATACCCGAAGATTCTATCTGGAACATCCCTAGCGTCTCGCCGCTTTTGATAACCTCATAGACTCTCTTGTCATCTACGTCTATTTTGTCCCAATCTATCTCTTTGTTATAGCGATTTTTGACAAGTTTTATTGCATTGTCGATAACATCGAGTGTCTTTAACCCCAAAAAGTCAAACTTGATAAGATCGACATCTTCCATATAATTCAGCGAATACTGCGTAACAAAAGTATCTTCTCCCGATGGTTTATAAATAGGAGTTTTTTTCCATAGCTCTTCGTTGCTTATGACCACACCGGCAGCATGCATACCGGCATTACGCTTCAACCCCTCAAGCTTAAGTGCAAACTCCCAGACACGCTTTGCCTGTGGATCGGTTTCAATGAGCTCACGGAGTTTTGGCTCTTTTTGGTAAGCTCCCTCTACGAACTTGCCCTTTTTCTCTTTACCTGCTAGTGTGATGCCAAGTTCATCTGGAATAAGCTTTGCCATCGCATCCGCTTTGGAGAGCGGCATATCCAGAACTCTTGCGACATCGCGGATGACCCCTTTTGCAAGAAGCGAACCAAAGGTAATGATCTGTGCGACCTGATTACGACCGTACTTTCGCACAACATAGTCGATGACCTCTCCTCTGCGTGCTTGCATAAAGTCCATATCTATATCGGGCATACTTACCCGTTCAGGATTGAGAAAACGCTCAAAAAGCAGATCATATTTCATTGGATCGATATTGGTAATCTCAAGTGCATAAGCTACCAAACTTCCAGCTGCCGAACCACGCCCCGGACCAACTGCCACACCCATCTGCTTGGCTTCACGCACAAAATCCCAGACTATAAGCATATAACCCGGAAAGCGCATAGAGTTGATGATATCCATCTCATATTCTAGTCGCTTTTT
This sequence comes from Helicobacteraceae bacterium, assembly GCA_027084065.1. GTDB lineage: Bacteria > Campylobacterota > Campylobacteria > Campylobacterales > Sulfurimonadaceae > S012-15. The sequence goes on from JALWLR010000204.1 coordinate 1,854, forward strand.
ATACTCTTCATGGCGCTCTTTAGCTACATGCAAAAGACGTTTTTCAAGTCCCTCTTTACATTTATGGATGAAATACTCGGCATCGTTTTTATCCGCTGCACTCATCCACCCCTTTTTCTGCTCCTCACTTGCATCTTCAGGAAGGGCTGGATCATCTGCGTTATTAATATTTAGTCCCTCTTTTTTGGCATACTCAAGTGTAAACTTGAAGTTTGGCGGTGTCGGCGTATCGACAACAGGAGAAAAATCCTCACACTTATCGACGATTTCCTGAGTGGCTTCAAGAACTTCCGGGATGTCTGCATAGAGCTTTTCTAGCTCCTCTGGAGACTTGACATAAAACTCGTGTACGGAGTGACGAAGACGGTTTGGATCGTCATAGAGTTTATTCATCCCTATACACATAAAGGCCTCGTGATACTCTGCATCTCCCTCATATGTATAATGAGTATCGTTAGTAGCGACTATTTTAATACCGGTCTCACGAGAAAGCCTTAGAAGCTGCTCATCGATAAAGAGCTGATCGCCAATCCCATGACGCATAATTTCAAGGTAGAAGTCATCGCCAAATATCTCCTTGTACTCAAGTGCCACCTCTTTTGCCTTTTCATATCCTCCAGCACCATTTTTCTTGTTTCGTTCGTTTTGAGTGTTGAGATGCCAGCTGACCTCTCCTTGCAAACAAGCAGAAGTACAAATCAGCCCTTCACTATGTTCTCTTAAGAGCTTTTTGTTGATACGTGGATAGTAGTAAAATCCTTTAATGTAAGACATCGAAGAGAGGTACATCAAGTTCTCATACCCTTTTTTGTTTTTTGCATATAAACAAAGATGAAAACGCTGTCTTGTACTTTTATCTTCAAGCTCTTCTGCATTGTGCAAATAAGCTTCCAGTCCTATAATGGGTTTGAGTCCAGCACTCCGTGCAGCTTGCCAAAAGTGTATGGCTCCAAACATATTGCCATGATCAGTCATCGCTACGGAGTTCATTCCAAGTTCTTTGACACGTTTGACAAGCAAATCTATTTTGTTTGCACCATCGAGTAAAGAGTATTCGGTATGGAGATGTAGATGGGTAAAAGGGTATTTGCTCATGAGTTTTTGACCTTGAAAGTTTTTGAAAATTTAAAAAAGAAAGCTAAATGGAGTGTCTCCCTAAAGGAGACTGAAATTATTTTACTTTTTCGAGGTATTCACCATCTACGGTGTTTACTTTGATTGTATCGCCCTCAAGAATGTGGTAAGGAACTTGCACAACCGCACCGCTTTCT
>JALWLR010000205.1 GCA_027084065.1 Helicobacteraceae bacterium
GCGTTCACACCATACAGAATCGTTTGTAATGTAGAAAAAAATGTTCAAGTGCGCATGAGCGAATCTTTCAGCGGATGCGATGCCAAAGGCAGCTTCATTCTCTACGGTATAGACCTCTCTTTGGAGCGTGATGCCCAAGTAGAACTTATAAAAGATGAAACACTTACACAAAATATCTATACACCCATAGCCTCCCATGCCTTTACACTTGCAGATCAAAGCGCACTGAATCTCTACAGTTTCGACTTCGGATACGGCAGCGGACTGGAGCTGCTTCAAATTGTTCTGGGTGCACACACTACGCTCGAAGCCAAACATCTCCTTTTTGCACAAGAGAGTGCCAAACGTGGTATCGTATCGCAGATTGTACATGCAAAAGAGAGTGCACGAAGTAATCAGAGTGCAAAAAATATTCTCCAAGATAAAGCACGCGGTATTTTCGATGCCCTTATAAAAATAGAAAAAAGCGGTGGTGGTGCAAAAGCATACCAAAATTCCAAGGCCGTTTTGCTAAACGACGGTGCTTACATGGCAAGTAAACCGCAACTTGAGATCTACATAGATGACGTCGAAGCGAGTCACGGATCGACAATAGGCGAGCTTGATGAGGATCAGCTCTTCTACCTGCGCTCTCGCGGTATATCGCTAACAGAAGCGCGCAAAATTCTCATACTCGCATTTGCTAACGAGATCATCGACTCCATAGATGATGAAAAGGTACGAGAAAGTGTGCACAGATCCTTCGAAGAGATCTACTACGGTCACGCACAGCTTGAGTGCATATCTACATGCCATACATGCAGCGACACGATTTTAGGAGATGAAGCATGAGCATCAAAGAAAAGGTAGCCTACTACAAAGAGGATCTTGACCTCTTTGAAACACCCAACGAGAAGTTTGAGTATATTTTCGACCTTGGCAAAAAACACACGACACTTCCAGAGAAGCTCAAAAACGACGAGACCTTTATAGAGGGGTGCGCTTCTCCTGCCTGGCTTGTCGGCGAATGCAAAGATGGCAAACTCTACTTACGTGGAGAGGGAACAAGCGAAATGGCAAAAGGGATGCTCACACTTTTGCTGGATATTTTCAACGCTCAAGAGGTAGATGAAATTTTGTCATTCGATCCCAAAGAGCTTGAGTCGCTTGGCATTGTAGAACATCTCTCTCCAGTTAGACAACAAAGCCTCGAAGCCTTTTTGAACAAAGTCTACCAATACGCCAAAAACTGCAAGGAGCAGCAAAAATGAGAACGACCAAAGATCCTCGCGAAGTCTCTCCAAAAGAGAGTGAAGAGCGCATTATCGAAGAGCTTAAAAAGATCTTCGACCCGGAAATCCCTGTAGACATTTACAATCTTGGACTTATTTACGATGTTTCTTGCAAAAAAGATGAAGTAAGCAAGCTCAATAAATGCAAAGTCACTATGACACTGACCGCTCCGACATGCTCTATGAGTCAGGTCATCATCGATATGGTCAAAAATATTCCAAACCACATCGAAGACGGTTCAGTCGAAGAGCTCGACGTAGAGGTGGTTTTCGACCCGCCTTGGACGCAGGACAAAGTCAGCGAAGAGGGAAAACTGACGATGCAAAGCATGGGGCTGATGTAGCCATGTCTTTGTGCGGCATCGACGAAGCAGGTCGAGGTCCGGTAGCCGGCGATCTTGTAGTGGCCGGCTGCATTTTAAAAGAACCCGTTGAGGGTTTGAACGACTCCAAAAAACTTACCCCCAAACAAAGAGAAACACTCTTTGAAACTATCATCCAAAAGAGTTGCTACCACATCGTGACCCACACCGCAGCACAGATCGACGAGCTTGGACTTTCTGCATGTATGCGTCGCTCTTTGGAAGAGATTGTGGCGGTATTGAAAGCGGATGAGTATCTCTTTGATGGAAACACAACATTTGGCGTAAATTCATTGCAGACGAAAATCAAAGCAGACGCCAGTGTAAGTGAAGTTAGTGCTGCAAGTATCTTGGCGAAAGTGACACGCGATAGAAGCATGATAGAAGCGGCCAAACAGTACCCTCAATATGAGTTCGAAAAGCACAAAGGCTACATAACCAAACGCCATATAGAACTTATAAAAAAACATGGGTATTGTGATATTCACAGGCGCAGCTACCGTCTAAAAGCCCTGCAACCCTCTCTTTTTTAGGAGGCAGCCTGCAAAGCGGCTTTTGCCATTTTCTGCATGTACTCCTCTACCGATTTACCATTTTGTATGGTTTTTTTAAGCTCTTCTAAAAAGTAGCGTCTGGTTCTTTCATCGGCAATATTGAAAAAGTAAAGAACCCACGCAATGTTAAGCTCCATTTTTTCATTGTTATGCTCAACTAAAAAGGCGCGGTACAAGTTGACATCACTCTTTGCAAGCAGCTCCAGCGCTTCTTTATAAAACTCGGAAACATCATAAGAAATCAGCTTTTGAAGCTCCTCTGCACTCAAAGTTGCATCTATTTCTTCAAAGCCGTTACGTCCAAGTACAAGTGCTTCTCCCAAAACGAGCTGATCGTTGATGAAGTAAGGAGTTTTTCTCTGCGAAAGCGCATTGGCATCGGTGTAGACGGTATGTCCCGTAACAATAGGAAGCTCATCGATAAGAAGTGAGCCAAAAAAGGTATAAAAAGTATTCGCTTCGAGTTTCAGCTCTAAATCTTTGATCTCTTTCTTTATTGGATCTACATGCAAAAACTTCATTGGCATCCCTCAAGTCGTATAACACGCACTTTCGATCCTTTTGGCAAAAAGGCATCCTCCCGGCGTGCCATCATCAAACCCGCATTGTCCAACATATTGACAAGGATAGCACTGCTGCCTACTTTCTTTCCTTCAAAATCGCAAATATAGCAGCCATCTTTTAGCGTCAGATTGCATGCACGAAACTCACTAAAAGGTGTACGTTTGTGAAAATCCTCCGCAAGTGTCGCCTCAACTACTGCATACGGTGGTTTGCTTCCTAACATCTTCGCAATGATCGGCAAAACATACAGTATTGCCGTAACAGTCGAAGAGTAAGCAAATCCGGGAAGTGCCAAAATGATTTTGTCATTTTTCGTCGCTACAAGAATATGCCGTCCGGGCTTGATGGCAACACCTTGAAAGAGTATCT
>JALWLR010000206.1 GCA_027084065.1 Helicobacteraceae bacterium
CTTTCCATCTTCTTGCAAAGAGCGTATGATTTTTTTTGCTTTTTCATGCCCTTTATAGGCAGCTTTTCTTGCAAGTTCAAGTGCTTTGTCATGATCCTCTTCGCATCCAAGTCCTTGATCGTACATGAGACCAAGATTGTAAAGTCCCTCAGGAAGTCCGGCATTTGCCGCTCGCTCAAAGCAGATGAAAGCACGTTTTTCATCTTTATGCACGCCGGTTCCGTCTTTGTAAAGCACGCCAAGGTTGTTAAAGCATTTCGCATCTCCGCGTTTTGCGCCCTCTTCATACCAAAATGCTGCTTCACTTGCATTGGCAACACAACCAAGTCCACGCTCTAGCATCAAAGCTACCTCGTACATCGCCGGAACGACTTCGCGAACGGCAGCTTCTAAAAAGTACTCGTGTGCTTTGAACTGGTCATGCTCAACACCGCCAAGTCCGTTGGCGTAGAGTATGCCAAGGTTGTAAAGCGCAAAAGGCTCTTTTTGCTCCGCCGCTTTTTTGTAAAGTTCAAGCGCTTTTGCTTCATCTTTTTCACATCCTAGAGCGTTTTGGTAGATGTAACCCAAAGATGTTTGTGCCACTTTGTCTCCCGCTTCGGCAAGGTAAGTGTAGAGCTCTTTTGCTTTTTCATACTCTTTGGCGTTGAATGCTTTGTGGGCTTCTTGTATGTCGATCACTCTTTGTTTCCTTTGTCGTTTTGGAGATTTTCTGTGCGTATCGGAGAGCGGTAGGTAGTTTTAAACCCCTTTTTCGCTTTTTTTCCGCGCATAATTTTCTCTATGAGTTTGGCTTTTGCATCGAGGAGTTCGTTGCGCTCCATCCACTCTTCGCCATAGTCTACCTCCGGATCGTAGTGAATGACTTCGGGTGTATAGTCTTTGAAAACTTCACTTGCGGGCGGTTTTTTCATGCTCGCTCTCCAACTAATCTGTATTTCTTATCTGAATAATACAGAAAAATGATAAAATTCGATTTAAATTTTAGAGTTGGTGCAAAATATGAATATGGAATATGATGTGATCGTCATTGGTGGTGGACATGCAGGTGTGGAAGCGAGTATGGCTGCCAGTTCTATGGGTAAAAAAACGTTACTTGTGTCGATGTTGAGTGAAAATGTCGGTGCTACAAGTTGTAACCCCGCAATCGGCGGACTCGCCAAGGGTCACCTTGTGCGAGAGATAGACGCATTGGGTGGGGTAATGGGCGAGATAACCGACGAAGCGGGCATTCAGTTTCGCATTCTCAATCAGACCAAAGGTCCTGCCGTTCGTGGAAGTCGTGCACAAATAGATATGGACCGATACAAAGTCGTAGCGCGCACTAAAGTGCTCAATCAGCCAAATCTGGATCTTGTCCAGGAGGTGGCGGAGGAGCTCATCGTAGAAGAGGGCGAAGTAAAAGGGGTAAAAACAAACCTCCTCAACGAGTACAGGGCGAAAAAGGTCATCATTACCAGCGGAACATTTTTGCGTGGGCTCATTCATGTCGGAGAGATAAAGCTTGAAGGGGGACGCTTCGGAGAGCAAAGAAGTGATGGGCTGAGTAAAAGTTTGCAAGAACTCGGTTTTCGTATGGGACGACTTAAAACGGGAACATGCCCAAGAATAGATGCAACGACAATCGACTTTAGTGTTATGGAGGAGCAACCAGGAGATGAAAACCCCTCTCCATTTAGTTTTAGAACCTCCAAAGAGGAGTTTGCTCAAAACAAAGAGCAACTCCCCTGTTACATTACCTACACCAACGTAACGACGCATGAGATCATAGAGAACAACTTCTACCGAGCGCCTCTTTTTACGGGTCAAATAGAGGGAACGGGACCACGTTACTGCCCAAGTATCGAAGATAAAATCAACCGATTTCGCGATAAAGAGCGACACCATCTCTTTTTAGAACCCCAAACGAAAGAGGCAACGGAGTACTACATCAACGGACTCTCCACCTCATTGCCGCCCGATGTGCAGCAAGAGATCGTTCACTCTATCAAGGGGCTTGAAAATGCCAAAATCGTGCGCTACGGTTATGCCATAGAGTATGATTATGTAGATCCAAGAGAACTAAAACACTCCCTTGAGACAAAAAAGGTCAAAGGACTCTACCTAGCAGGTCAAATCAACGGTACGACCGGTTATGAAGAGGCGGCGGCACAGGGACTTATGGCAGGTATCAATGCAGCACTTGCCACCGAGGAAAAAGAGCCGCTTGTTCTTCGTCGAGATGAAGCATATATAGGCGTGCTTATAGACGATCTTGTAACTAAAGGAACGAAAGAGCCTTATAGAATGTTTACAAGCCGTGCCGAGTATCGTCTGCTTCTTCGCGAAGAGAGCGCGGATTTGCGTCTGAGTCCTTACGGGTATGAACTTGGTCTGCTTAGTAAAGAGGATTTGGAACGGGTCGAGAGAAAAAGAGCGCAAATAGCGGAAGGGTTTTCGCTGCTGCAAGAGACTTTCTTTACTCCAAACAAAGAGTTTCAAGCACGATTGGCAGAGATGGGAGAAGATCCCATAGGAGACAAGATAGCAGCAGCACAGCTTGTAGCGCGTAAAAGTTTTGATGTGGAGAAAATGGTAGCGCTTGTGCCTGAGCTGGCAAAGTATGAACCCTATATTTTGGAAGAGATTCTAACAGAAGCGAAATACCATCGCTATATCATTAAGCAAGAACAAGAGATCGAGCGAATGAAGAAGTACCTTCAGGTTAAAATCCCGGAAAACTTCGACTTTGCCAAAGTCAGCGGTCTTTCCAAAGAGATTCAGGAAAAACTTTTCGAGTTCAATCCACCCACTCTCCAAGCTGCATCACAAATCAGCGGTGTCACTCCTGCGGCGCTGGAGATTTTGCATATCTACATCAAAATGGATGCAAGAAACAATAAAGCATAAAGGCATGGAGGAGCCTTTGTGCATTTTAGCCTAAGATGGTACGAATCACGATGGCGTAGTGAAGAATGGCAAGATTTACCAAAAAGATGAACATCGATGAGCCGCGTGAGAGCAGCTGCTGTATGCGGGAGCGCTTTTTCCCGTTTGTTTTTAGTGCAATGGTAAAGTGAATGATCGTAGCGATAATGACG
>JALWLR010000207.1 GCA_027084065.1 Helicobacteraceae bacterium
CTTGCCGTTATGGGCTTTGTGGATGCTTTGAAAAAACTCCCCTTTTTTTTCAAACTGGCAGATGAGATGGTCGCACATGCAAAAGATGCCGATAAAGTGCTTTTGATGGACTCTTCCGGCTTTAATCTTCCACTGGCAAAAAAGATCAAAAAAGCCTACCCAGATAAAGAAATCATCTACTACATACTCCCTCAGGCATGGGCTTGGAAGAAAAAACGCATTCCTGTTCTTGAGCGCACATGCACACACCTGTGCTCCATTTTACCCTTTGAAAAGGAGTACTACTCGCCAAACGCACCCATAGAGTATGTGGGGCATCCTCTTCTTGATCTCATTCCCGCCTACAAAGAGAAACTAAACGAGACGGTTAAAGAGGTGCTCTTTATGCCCGGCAGCCGCAAAGGAGAGATAACAAAGCTCATGAGCGTTTTTAAGCAAACAAGACGAGCACTCGGTGCGGATGTCAAGGCGACTATCATCATCCCCAGCTTTTTTTCCAAAGAGGAGATTCACGATCTTTACGGGGATTTGTATGAATTCAATGTTGAACACAATGCCTACGAAGCGATGCTTCGAGCGGATTTTGGTTTTATTTGCAGTGGTACGGCGACACTTGAAGCCGCTTTGATAGGTCTGCCGTTTGTTTTAACCTATATTGCCAACAAACTTGACTATATGATCGCCTCACGGCTTGTAAAGCTCAACTACATCGGTCTGGCGAACATTTTGCTTGAAAAGAAAAACGGCTCGTTCATTCATCCCGAACTGATTCAAGAGGACGTAACACCTAAAAATATGCTGCAACTCTACAATACTCTCGATAAAGAACTGTTTTTAGAGCGCTCCAAAGAGCTGCGCAACTATCTTGCACACGGCAGTGCGAAAAACGTCGCAAAAGTCATAACCTCTTAAGCTCATAAGAGACACCCTCGCGATTTACATGCACGATGATGTAATGATAAAATCCGCCGTCTCGCTCATTGGGTGCACCCGCACCACCTGTTATGATGTAAGGTGTTTTATGCCATACTCCACTGTAGTAAGAGTGAATATGCGAGGCAAACAGCATCGTCACTCCATAGCGATCAAAAAGTTCGTTTAGCTCTTTTGCATTTTTAAAATCTTTCATGCTATGTCCTTTTTTGTAAGGACCTTTTCGAGGATCATACAGCGGTACATGCAAAAAGACAAAACGATTCGCATAGCTTTGTGCCTTTTTAAGCTCTGCTTTTAGCCATCGAAGCTGTTTCTTTTTAATTTTTTTCTTATTGGCATTGTCAAGAAAAATAAAATAGCTGTTTGCATAAACAAAAGAGAAGTAAGGTTTTCCTATGTATTTTTTAAAATTGGATCGAGTTGAGAAAAAGAGCGGGATTTCATGATTGCCAATGGCACTAAGAATGGGTTTTTTATATTTGGAGATGATACCTACATACTCTTTGAACTGATACGCCCATCCGTTAGCGACCAAATCCCCGTTGTTCACGCCAAAGATAATCTCACTTTTATCCAACTTTTCAAGGATTTTTTCAAAAACACCCTCGCCGTCACGATTGTCTCCCATAACGGCAAAAGAAAAGGGTACTCTTTGCGGCTCTTTGGCTATGCGCTCCAATGCCGCATCGTTAGCGGGTATGCGGGCATACAGATGCCCTAGAAGAAAAAGAAGAACAAAGAAGATTCTCATTTTTGCAGTGTCTCTAAAAACTCTTCAGGCTCGACAAAACCGACAATCGTTTTTGCCTTTTCCACATTGCCCTGCTCATCTATAAAGATGATAACGGGAGGACCAAAGACCTCGTACTCTTTACTCAGTTTCTTTTGCTGTTTTTCGTTTTTCGTTACGTCTGCACGAATGAGCACATACTCTTTGAGCGCATTTTGAACTCTAGGGTCGGAAAATGTTTTTTCTTCCAACTCTTTGCATGCAGCACACCATTTGGCGGAAAAATCAAGTAAAATCTTTTTCCCGTGATATTTTTGGAGTAACACATCCAGCTCTCCTAGTGTCGTGACCACTTGAAAATCAAGCTCTTTTTTTGCATCTGTTGCACTCTGTTTTCCCAAAGATTTTCCATGCAAAAACTCCAACGGGTGGGTCATACTCGTACTTCCTGCAAGCGCACCTATACCAAGAGCGAGCGCATAGAAAAAGAGACCTAAAGCTATGGTTCTTTTAAATATATGGCTCTCTTTGTCAAACGCTCCAAGATAGATAGCACTTCCAAGTCCAAGTAAAGCCCAAAGCAGCATACTGACATAAGGAGAAACAATCTTCTCAAGCATCCATATAGCCACACCAAGCATCAAAATACCGAAAATGGCATTGACAAGCGTCATCCACGCTCCTGGTTTAGGCATCAGTTTCCCTGCTCCCGTTCCGACAATCAGTAGCGGAACTCCCATACCAAGACCCATTGCAAACAGTGCCGTACCTCCTAACATAGCATCGCCTGTTTGACCTATGTAGACCAAAGCTCCAGCTAGCGGTGCCGCTACACACGGTCCGACTATAAGTGCAGATAAAAATCCCATAACACCAACACCGACAACACCGCCTATACCCTGTCCTTTTGAGCTGATTTTGGTAACGAAGCTATCTGGAAGTTTGAGTTCATAAAAACCAAACATACTCAAAGCCAGTGCCACAAAAACAAGCGCGAAGCTGACAACGACGTAAGGGTTTTGCAGTGCTGTTTGAATGTTTTGTCCAAATACACCTGCCAAAGCCCCTGCACCGGCGTAAGCTATAGCCATTGCCGCTACATAGATAAGTGAGAGAAAAAAAGCCCGCTTTGTGGTAATGTTTTTTCCCTGTGCGACAATGAGACCTGAAATGATTGGAATCATAGGAAAAACACACGGTGTCAAAGACAAAAGCAGACCAAATCCAAAGAAAGTCGCAATTATCATCCACAAAGAACCGTGACGAAGTGTGTCGGCAATGGTATCTGCTTTGCTCTTTTGTACTTGAGGCGACAAAGCGCTACTTTCATTTTGGGTACTTTTCATAGCGCTGCTAGAGGAGATTTTCGAAGTGTCTATTTTCAAGCGGTATCTATTCTCCACCGGTTCATAACAAAGCCCCATCGCACTACAACCCTGAAAACCAAATAGAAACTCCACCTCTTTTATACCCTGCATCGGTTTGGTTTTTTCAAGCACGATGCGAAATTTCGGATTTCCTTCATAAACGGCGTCGCCATCATGATCTATCGTTTTTGGTTTGATGATTTTGGCGATTTTTAGACCATCTGCATTTTTGAGCGCAAACTTCAACGCATGATCGTAAATGTAAATGGTATCTGATAGTTTCACTTCGGCTACTATCTCTGCGCCTTCTACATGCACTTTTGGTACAAATGCCTCTTCGGGAGAGACAAATTTACCAAATCCCGCAAAAAGTGCAGCAGGTAAGAGCAGTAGTAGAAAAAGATTTTTCCATTGCATGGGTGTCCTTTTTAGAATTTTCCTCAAACAAAGAGGATCTCTTTTGTTGCAAAATTATACTAAAGAAATATGCAATGAATGTGCAATCAGCTAATGCATTTGTAAAAAAGCACGGGTAATGGCGGGAGTATTGTGGTTTGGTCTCTGTAGACGCAGCAGTTTTTTAGCAAATCGACACACTTTTTCATCATGAGTGAGTTCACAGTAGCGCATAAGATCCTGCACATACTTTCCATATGCACTTGTGTAGTATTTATCTTCCGACTTCGCTTTAACTGCAAAAGTAGCGTTGCTTAACAAAAGCACACCGCTTTTAAAAAAGGTATCTTTTGCATGTAGCAATAAATAGTGCGCAAAAGAGAGATCTTTTGAATCGAGAGTGAGTCTGTATCTTTTAAGCAGTGCTGCAATATAAAAAGCATAATCCTCAAGCATTTCATTCAACTGAGGTCGACGATTTCCTATAATATAATGATACAGCCTCCCTTTGTCAAACAATTTACGTGCAATCATCGACACTATCGCATCCGCTCTTTTTTTATAGACCTCATCGATGCTTCCAGCTTCATAAAGTGCTTCTGCCAGCATCGCGTTGTATGCCGTGTTGACCTTTTCATCACGAAAAGGGGGTTTTTTCTGCATACGAAAAGCAAAAAGCACTTTTTGCACCCTGCTCCAACATTTAGGACGTTTTCTTCCATCAAGAGTTACATGCACCATGGAATGAAAGTTTGGCCAATCACTTGCGCCAAGTGCCGCTTTTATGGAGTTTTTGTCTTCGCACTTTGCAACAGCGTTTTGCATCTCATCAAGAGAAAAAAGATAATACCCGCCCTCTTTTGCCTCACTCTCGGCATCGAGCGCGCTTGCATAGCCTCCATTCCCTAAGAAAAAATGTCGTTTGAGCATAGCCGCACTCTCTACAACAACCTTTTTATACAGCGGTTTTTTACTTTTTTTATAAGCTTTTGTATAGAGTAAAATCATCTCCGCTTGCGTATAGAGCATCTTTTCAAAATGGGGAATCTCCCAAGAGGCATCGACACTGTAGCGAAACCATCCACCTTCAACACTGTCATATATGCCGCGCAGTGCCTCAGCATCCAGCGTCTCATAAAGCATCTCGTTCAACTCTTCGCTTTGTAACGCCTTGACAACATCCATCAAAAGCAGCATCTTTTGCGGCTGGAAAAACTTCGGCGCATCGCCAAAACCGCCGTTGAGATCATCATACTCCTCTTTAAAAGAGTGTTCCAAAGAGCGTAGCAGTGCCTTTTTTTCCAATGAGGTTGACAAAGCAGATGCTTTATTTTCAACGAAATAGGACTCTTCCGCCAAAGCAAGCTTCTTTTTATTTTTATAAAGTTGATGGAGTTTTGGCAAAAGAGAGAAAAACTCCCTCTTTGGAATGTAACCCGTCATAAAAAAGGCTTTTTTGTTCGGTGTCAAAACGACATGTAAAGGCCAGCCTCCATAGTGCCCTTTTGCATGTAGAAAAAGGCGTTGAAAATAGATGTCTATAAAGGGGAGCTCCTCTTTATCGACTTTGATAGGAATGAAATAGCGATTGAGCAAAGCCGCCACTTTTTCATCACTATAAGAGTCTCTCTCCATCACATGACACCAATGACATGTTGAATAACCTATGGAGAGAAAAACCGGTTTATCCAAACGACGAGCTAAATCGAAGCTTTGCTTACTCCACTCATGCCACAAAACGGGATTATCTTTATGCTGGCGCAAATAGGGAGAACTTGCATTTTCTAATTCGTTGGCATCTACATGCAAAAACAAAAAAAATAAAAAAAGAGCTACAAGGTACATTCGTGTGAAGAGAACAGCTTTTCAAACTCCTCTGCCGGAAGAGGTTTTGAGCAGTAGTAACCTTGATAGATGTCACACTCGATCTTTTTCAAATACTCCAACTGTTGGAGTGTTTCTACCCCTTCTGCCACAATCTCCAAATGAAGATTTTTCGCAATCGCAACAATCAAATTGACAAACGTAGCCTCTTTTTCATCTTCTAACAAATCATCTATAAACATTTTATCTATTTTAATTGTATCAAATGGAATGTTTTTCATATAAGAAAGAGAGGAGTAGCCCGTTCCAAAATCATCGAGCGAGAAGGTAATGCCAAGCTTTTTTATCTCTTTGATAGTAGCGACTTTATGTTCGAAGTCCTCCATAAGCACCGACTCGGTCAGCTCAATATCCAACTTGGAGGTATCTATTTTTTTCGTATGCTTTTGAATAATTGAGAGTAGATTTTTATCTTTAAACTGCACACCAGATACATTGATAGAAATTTTCACATCCCTCAATTTTGTTTTACTCCAGTGCTGAATCTGCATGCAAGCTTCTTGAATGACCCACTCGCCAAGCTGAATAATAAAACCGTTACTCTCAGCAATTGGGATAAACCTATCTGGAGAAATAATCCCCTGCTTTGGATCAATAAGGCGGATAAGCGCTTCACATCCCATTATAGCGTTGGTGTGAATGTCCACTTTTGGTTGGTAAAAGAGCTTGAAATACCCCTTTTTCAACCCCTCATGCATCAATTTCTCTATATTCACACGCTCTTGAATCAGTTCATTGAGTGACTCTGTGAAAAAATGGTAACTGTTTTTACCTTTTTCTTTCGATTTGTACATAGCGATGTCTGCATGCTTGAGCAAGGTCGAGACATCCTCTCCATCTTTTGGAAAAATGGCAATTCCCATACTTGCCGTTATTAGTATATGTGTCTGTGCATCTACTTTTATAGGCTCTGAGAGCTTCTTGCGTATGCGCTCCAAAATGGAAATAACAAGGGTTTCATCTTCTATTTCGTTGATAACTATGACGAACTCATCACCACCAAAACGCGATACTATGTCATTTTGGCGAACCGAATCAAGAAGAATATGTGCCACCTCTTTTAAAACCAAATCACCAAACTCATGTCCTCGTGTATCGTTGATATTTTTAAAATCATCCAAGTCAATAAACACAACAGCAAACTTTTTCTTTTCTCGACTATATTTGGAAATAAGCCACTTGAGCTTTTCAAGTAGACTCAAACGGTTGTACAATCCGCTAAGAGAGTCTTGCGTGGAGAGTTTATAAAGCTCCTCTTGCTCCTTTTTCAAACGCTTGAAGGTCATAACTAATGAATAGCGGATACTCTCTATCTCACTAATTAAAAAAGGTTTTGGAGGTTTCTTACTATAATATGCATACTGCCTTAGACTCTCCAACGGTTCTGCAATAAATTTACGCAAAATCCACCATGCAAACAGAGTGAACAATATGACAAAAATGAAAAAATAGCGCATATATTGCCTAATCTGTTCATTTAAGATAGAGTCGAGATATTTGGAATTTATATAGATGTAAACAGTGTAATAGTGTGGTTTCAACCCCTTAAAAAGACGTAAAGAGAAACGATAACATTTTTGAGAAAAAACATCGACAGATGCAATGTCTCCAATATCTTTACAGACAATCTCCTTATGCATCTCCTCACTTGTCCTGTCAGTCGCATAAAGAACACGATGCTTCGCATCTGCTATATGTATATCGTTAAAAAGCGTATTGGTCATTACAGCATTATCCAAGTAGGCCGTAACTGAATTTGCATTGTCTATTTGCATGTTTCGCTGAAGAAAATGGCGAAGTGTCAAAACTTTTGTCTGAATATTTTCGCGGATGACCTCTTCTATATTGTGTTTGGAGTTGTAAAAAAGGTTGATTGAGAGTGCTAGCTCCATCACAAAGAGTAAAAAAAGCCCAATAAGAGTAAAAGACCTGATCGAAAGTGACTTCATAAAAGCAGAGTCTCCTTTTTATATCCCATCTTTTCAATGATTTGCAACAACTCTTTTGAGGGTTTGTTGATCCACTCAATAGAGTCTAAAGCATCTTCATACTCTTTGTATGAGATATTTCCAAGATACTTTTTTACATGTCGGTAGGATTGTTTTGGATCTTTTTTTATAGCTTCGATTTTTGTATCGATAAGCTTTTTAAGACGCTGAAGTTTCTCTTTGTGTGTTGCTAGGAGTTTTGTTCTGGCACACAAAGCATCTATAATGACAAGATCATGTATATCTTTTGTCGAGGCTATGACCTCAAAACCCTTTTTTCTCAACTCCACATCATAAGGAGTGTAGGTAACTATGAGTATGGTTTTATTTGGATTGTTTTTGACATCGAGAATTTTCTGTTGATCTTCATTTATGTATATGAACTCTTTTTTACTCAAGTCTCTTTTTTTTACAAACTCACTAAAAAGCTCACTGTTGATGGAGTCTACCTCCAAGTAGACATAAATTTTCTTTGCTTTTTTTAGCTCTTGAAGCGACTTGTTGGCAAGAATCATATCGCCTCCGTTGGAGCGATCAAGCAAAATAACAGGAACTATATCTTTTATCATCTCTTTAAGCATATAGTACTCATGCTGTGTCGTCGTGACCATATCGGCTTTGCCGACGTTGAAAATCTCCGCCGCCTCTGCTAGTGAAACATTTGTAAGCAGACGAAAACCCTCTTTTTCCAACTCGCCTGTTTCTTGTGCATAAAATAGCGGTGCATAGCCTATCCACGAGTTTGTTGCAATGGTTATCATGGGTTTTGTGCTCTTATTCGAATCTAGAAAACAACCTCCAGATACAACCATAACAATAAACATCATCATAATAAAGCATATATTTTTTCGCATGAGTCACCTTTATGCAACTTTGATATAACCGCATTATAATACAACTTCTCTAAAACTCATATGAGAGGATAATGCTTTAAACTACCTTAAGCAACTATCCATTACAATGCCTTACAGAAGAGTATGAGTTTGGCTATGATAGAGTAGCGAAACAAAAAAGCTGTATGAGCAAAAAAGATACGCTACATGCAGAAACTTCCAAGGAGAACAAGGATGAATGAAAAACTCTACTATCCCAATAAAGAGTTGGCAAAAGAGGCACGCATAAAAAATATGTGCGAGTACAATGATCTCGTTGAGTGGGCCGAGGAGGATTATGAAGGCTTTTGGGCACATTTTGCAAAAGAGAAAATCGACTGGTTCGAGCCGTTCGATGAAGATAAAGTGCTTGATGAAAGTAACTTTCCGTTTGTCAAATGGTTCGGTGGCGGAAAGCTCAACGTCGCTTATCAGTGCATAGACAGACATCTCAAAACACGTAAAAACAAAGCTGCCATTATCTGGGAGGGCGATCGCGGAGACAAACGCATCATTACCTACATGGAGCTTTATAAAGAGGTCAATCGCTTCTCCAATCTACTGAAAAACGAGTTTGGCGTAAAAAAAGGGGATAGAGTCATTATCTATATGCCGATGATCCCTGAAGCTGCCTATGCAATGCTTGCATGTGCGCGTATCGGTGCTATTCACTCCGTCGTATTTGGCGGTTTCAGTGCAGAAGCGTTACGTGATCGCATTATAGATGCCGATGCAAAAGTCGTCATTACCGCTGATGGCGCATACCGAAAAAACAAACCCTACATGCTCAAACCCGTCGTCGATACGGCTCTTGCACAAGATACACCTGTAGAAAAAGTCCTCGTCGTTGAGCGAAACAATGAAGATATAACATGGATAGAGGGTCGTGATTTCTCCTACAACGAGCTCATTCAAAGCCAATCCGGAGAGTGTGAACCGGAAATTATGGATAGTGAAGATCCACTCTTTTTACTCTATACATCCGGAAGTACAGGTAAACCAAAAGGGGTACAACACAATCAAGCCGGATACATTCTTTGGGCTCAAATGACAACGGAATGGGTCTTTGACATAAAAGAGAACGACACTTACTGGTGTACGGCGGATGTTGGCTGGATAACCGGACATACCTACATTGTTTACGGCCCTTTGGCAATGGGTGCAACTACGGTCATGTTCGAAGGTGTACCGACCTACCCCGATGCGGGACGCCCTTGGAAAATGGTAGAGGAGTACCGCATCAACCAGTTCTATACAGCCCCTACAGCCATACGCGTCTTACATAAAATGGGCGAAGATGAACCGAAAAAATACGACTTAAGCAGTCTCAAGGTTCTTGGTACCGTCGGCGAACCCATAGACCCACCGGCATGGAAATGGTACTATGAAGTCGTAGGTGGAGGTAGATGCTCCATTGTCGATACCTACTGGCAAACGGAAACAGGCGGGCACATCGTCTCTCCATTACCGTTTGCAACTCCAATCAAACCTGCATGTGCGACATTGCCGCTTCCGGGAATATTTGGCGAAATTCTCGATCCGGAAACAGGTGAGCGAGTCCCTGTAGGCGAAAAAGGTTATATGTGTGTCACAAAGCCGTGGCCAAGTATGATACGCGGTGTCTGGGGTGACCCGGAGCGCTTTGTGAAGTCCTACTTCGGGGATGTTAAAAAAGATGGAAAACCCGTCTACTTCACAGGCGACGGTGCCGTTTACGACGAGCTTGGCTATATAACCATAACGGGAAGAACGGACGATGTCATCAACGTCTCAGGGCACAGAATGGGAACAGCAGAGATAGAAGCGGCTATCAAGAAGCATCCAAATGTAGCGGAAGTCGCCGTTGTCGGTCGTCCGCACGATATAAAGGGCGAGAGTATTTTCGCCTATATCGTTTTAAAATCCGACGAAGGTCTTGGCGATGAAGTAGCCCAAGTAAAAGAGATAAACAACGTCATCAAATCAGAAATCGGCAACATTGCCCTATGTGACGACATTGCCTTTGTGCCGGGTCTTCCAAAAACGAGAAGCGGAAAAATTATGCGTCGAATCCTTCGTGCCATTGCCAAAGGAGAAGCTATTACACAAGATACCTCTACACTCGAAGACCCTTCCATCGTCGAAACAATCCAAAACAAAGTCAAAAACTAATCTCTGAAGCATTAGCTTCGGAGACCCTTTTGTTTAAAATCGGTTTGCTAAAGCACACTACACTATAACAAAAAAATACGTAGATGTAACTCCATACTCTTTTAAATTTCTACAATAATATTTCTAAGGAAAATAGAATGAAACGCTATCTGGGAAAGAAAAAAGTTCTACGAATTTATATCGATACGACAGACAAATATGAAAACACACCACTATGGGAAAAGATTTTAGAGGAAGTGAAAAAAGAGAAGCTTGCAGGTGCTACCCTCTTCAAAGCCGAAGCAGGCATTGGTGCATTTAGTGAGTTACATACATTTAAAGTTTGGGCACTTGCCCAAAAGCTCCCTTTGGTAATCGAAATAATAGACGATGATGAAAGAATCGAATCTTTTTTAAATCATATCGATTCCATGATAGAAAACGCTCTTATAACTCTAACGGAAACTGAAGTCATTCGCTATAAACATAAAAACTTTGCCGATAAGGAGTACTAAGTTATGTACAATTCACTCTTGCTGCTTATCATTGGAGCCGGAGGTTTTTTCGGAGCTATTTCTCGTTATCTTATAGCAACCTATACTCAAAAGCTCTTCGGAGTATTTTTCCCAGTAGGCACTCTTAGTGTCAATGTGCTTGGAAGCTTCCTTATAGGTTTTGCAGCCATGTACTTCTCCCATACTATTCAACCGGAATACAAAGCGTTTGTCATTACCGGGTTTTTAGGTGCACTCACTACCTTTTCAACTTTTTCTCTTGAAAACATCACAATGATTCAAGATGGAGAGATTAGCAAAGCACTGCTAAACATTTTTTTAAATGTTACACTTTCCATTGCAGCAACACTTTTAGCACTTATATTATTTAAAAAACTTTACTACTAAAATCCTAGCCAAATCAAAACAGGATAAAAGAGCACTCCAAAATAGAGCATATACCACTCCACTTTCATCGAAAGCATCAAACGAAGCTCGTCATTCATCTCCTGTTTGACATAAACTTTATGCACCAACAAGAGTTTGAGTGCAATATCTGAGAGTTTGATACCAAAAAGAATCTGCATGTAGATGTTATAGTGTGTAATCATCATCAAATAAAGTGCAAGATACATTGTTGGATGCATAAAAAAGAGTAAAAAGATACTTTTAGAGTAGTAAGCATGGATCTTTTCTAGCACTTCGCCTAGTGTCGCGCCTTTTTGCCACCAAACTTCAAAGAGCTCGAAAAAGATAAAAAGAGTTATGAAAAAAAGAGTCTGATTCATCTCTTTTTTGCTATGATGAGTGTGGAAATATCCATCGAAAAACTTTGCGTATAGAGAATGTCAAAACCGGCTTTGTCAAGCTCTGTATGCATTCCCTGAATAGTTACGAAATTTTCTATGGAGTTTGGCAAGTAGGTATAAGCTTCAAGATTTTTCGAAATGAGTCCCCCGACATACGGAAGAATTTTATGCAAATAGATGTCGCGTACCTTTTTTAGTAGCGTTTTGTTTTCATCTTTCATAAACTCCAAGATAACAACCAAACCTCCCCTTTTTAGCACACGATTAAACTCATATAACGCCTCTTGACGCTCGACAACGTTACGAATTCCGTAAGTTATGCTAAGAATGTCCGCACTTTCGTTTTCTAGGGGAATCTCCGTTGCTTTTGCAGTATGGTATGAAAATTCGGGAAACTTCTCTTTGGCAACTTCAAGCATTCCGCGTGATGGATCAACTCCTACAAGCTCACCGATAGCTATACCCGCTTTTTGCGCCTGTTTTTTCCAAAAGCCCATCATATCGCCCGTTCCGCAAGCGACATCGACAATTCGTTCAAGCGTATCTTTTGCATACATCTCAAAAGAGAGGTTACACGCTTTTTTTCTCCAGCTTATATCGACTCCCATACTCATTACACGGTTTGCCGTATCGTATGTCGGTGCGATGTCATCGAACATCGAAACGATTTTTTCCTGCTTGTGCGCCTTTTCTTCCATCAACTATCCTTTAAAATCATCCACGCCATTATATCATCGCCAACTTTTTGCTCACTTAATATTTCAAACTCCGCTTCTACGTTTCGAAAACCGTCGCTTTTAGCAAACTTTGGAGCGATAAAGCTTAAATACATATCGGTGTAGGCTCGTGTTTGCATAAAGAGCGCTTCACTCCCCTCTATCATTACGCAACGATAGTTTTGTATCTGTTCCAAAGAGGCAGATACTATAACTTTTCTATCGGGAACATTAAAAAGCGGAATAGTTTGATCAAACTCTTTCGATCTTGAGTAGATCAAAACATCGGGAGCTTTACCGTTGACAAGACGGGCATCCAGGCGTGGTCTGTC
>JALWLR010000208.1 GCA_027084065.1 Helicobacteraceae bacterium
GTCCGTGCCAACGACTATGCCGGCGGATTTGGCGTTGGGCTGAGTATTGTCAAAAACGTTGCCGATGAGTACGGTTTTACTTTGAGCATAGAGTCACAACCCAAGAAAGGAACGAGAGTCGTCATATTATGGTAGGGGAGGGTTTTCCGATGTAGTAGCCTTGGAGCATATCGATGCCGAGCTCTATGAGTTTGTCGGCTATGGCTTCATTCTCTACGAATTCGGCAATGGTCTTTGCCTCCATCTCTTCGGCAAAGTTGATAATGCTTCGTACAACTTTCTCGTAGCGCTCGTCTATAAGAATGTTTCGAATGAGTGAACCGTCTATTTTGAGGTAGTCTATATCGAGCTCTATCGTACTTGAGATATTGGAATAGCCGCTTCCAAAGTCATCGATGGAGATTTTTATGCCGCGTTTACGTGTTTTTTTGATAAATGCAAACAGATAGTCGAAATCTTTGAACTCTTCACTCTCTAGCAGCTCTATAGTCAGCTGCTCTTCCACACCGGCTTTCGTGATGGTTTCTATAAGGGATTCCATCAGTTCTTGATTCTCTATATCAAGCGAGGAAAGATTTATGGAAAAATGCAAATCGGGATGCTTTTTCGCACACGTTACGACATGGTTTAGCATCGTGATGGTCAGGTCTTTGTAAAAGGGTGTGTGTTTGGCAATGTCGAGAAAATAATCCGGTGTCGCTATTGTTCCGTCTCGTTTTTCTAAACGCATAAGTGATTCGTACTTGATGATTTTTTTTGCATGTATGTCATAGATGGGTTGCAAATAGGCAAAAACCTTGCCGTTATCGATGGCATGCAAAATGTCGTCAAGAACCTCTTTGTTATGATTGTTGCAGTCGATGTCTTCTGAGTAGACGCGTACCTTTTCTCCACCCTCTTTCGCTTTTTTCAGGGCGATTTCTGCACGAATGAGAGGATTGTCTTTTCTTGTAGTATCGGAAACACCGGCTGTAAGAAGTATTTTTGAGTTGTAGTTTTTGTAGATGAATTTTTTCGAAGCACAGGTGCGAACGATCTCTTCAATGTACTTTTCGAACTGTTCGAGGGGTCTGTGTTGCGTACAAATAATGGCAAAAGCATCCGAATCGAGACGATACAGACGCATATTTGTGCGCAGTCGGTTATGTAAGACGGTAGCGGTGTATTGTAAGTAGCGGTCTCCGTAGTCGCTGCCGTAGATGTCGTTTATGATGCTGAACTTGTTGATGTCCAAAATGGCGATTGGAAGAGTCTCTTTGTCTTTTTTGACATCCTCTAGCAGTTTTCTTTTGCTAGGGAGGTGTGTGAGCGAGTCATATTCGAGTGCCTCTTTGAGGGCTTTGGACTTTTTCGCCAAAGAGTTTCTCAAGTAGATAAAAACAAAATAGTTGGCAAAAACATACAGTGCAATGATAATGATAAGCGGTACGATAAGATAGGCGATTTTTGAGAGTATGTGCTGTTGCAGTGAAGCGATGCGTTGAAATTTGTAGTTTGCACCTACAATGTAGGGGTAGCCGTCGCAGGCGTGCTTGAGAATATAGACACTTCGAAATTTGCCCCATTTGCCATTGAAGACATTGAAAACAGGTTCGCTGATATTGTGGTCGAAAAGTTTTTTCGCAACTTGAGCGTTGTAGATGAGAAAGGTGTCAGGTTCAGGAGAGTTTTTCTCTGTTTGCTCTTTTGTAGCATTCGAGCTGGAGAGATGAACGTTCCCCTCTTTATCTTGAATAAGTGAATAGATATAAGCAAGATTGGTATAGCGTATGAACTTTGAAAGTTTTTTTGTACTTTGCAGATACTCCTCTTCGCTGATTTGAGAAAGGTTGAAATCTTTGTGATGGTAGTTTGGTGCTAGAAGCAAAGTAACGGCATTGGCACCCATAAGCAGCTCGTTGTCAATCTTTTCTAATTCTTTTGAAAACTCTTTCTCATAAGTATAGTAACCATATCCAATAAAAATTAAGATATAAAAAAATATAATAAGAAAAGCTTTTTTGATACTGATGATTCTAAATTTTGACATGCCCTATAATAGCTCAAAAGAGCTTTGGTAAAGTTTAGAATTATTACTTTTTTATCACAAATTTGAATTGTGTCACAACTTTTTCTTTACACACTCATTGCACGAAAAAAAGATAATATGTGACAAGTATATATAAAGGATTTAAAGATGAGAGGTATTTTTCTGTTTTTTGCATGTGCCGTTTGGCTTTATGCCCAGACATTGCAAGAGCTCATAGACAAAGCACTTGTCTCAGCTACCTCTTTGGCGGTTTTGGAGAAAAAAATTGAGCAAAAAAAGGTGGATGAAGAGATTGCCGACTTGTTTGAAAATCCTACGCTTGCTTTAACGAAAAATACGCTTCCATCTAATCAGGCTATGAGTCAGACAACCGTGAGTGTGAAGCAAAAGATATACTGGTGGGGAAAAAGAGAGCAAAAAGAGAAGATCGCCACACAGGCGGTTTTGCTTGAACATGCAAAACTCTATCGTGCCAAAACGGCACTGGTTGCCACAATCAAACAGCAGGTATACAGAATATGGGAACTAAAGCGCCTTTTGGAAATTGTCACAGAGTATGAGGCACTGACCAAAGAGAGTGAAGAGCTGTATGAGACCTATGCCGCGAGTGCGGAAGGAGGAAATCATATGGGCATTATGAGTGCGAAGCTGAGCCTTTCAGAACTAAAAATCAAAAAAACGCGTTACAAAGCGCTGCTTGAAGTTGCCAAAAAGAGAGTGAGCTATCTTGTAAATGAGGATGTCATTCATGTGGAGATCGACTTGAAGATGGGAGAATTGCCAAAGTATGACAAAGAGGAGTTTGTAAAGAAGAATGCGGAGTTGGGTGTCGTTCGAAGCGAGATTGACAAAAAAGAGTCCATCCTCAAATTTGCCGATACACAAAATTATCCGGATTTCGACGTTTTGGCAACCTATGCACACCGTGAAAGGTTTGATGACTATTTGAATGTGGGCATATCGCTTTCATTGCCGATCTATTCCAAAGAGGACAAAGAGCTCCAAAAAGCCAAAATCGCCAAACTTGAGGCA
>JALWLR010000209.1 GCA_027084065.1 Helicobacteraceae bacterium
GTCGATGAAGAGATTAGATTTGCTCTTATTTCAATGTTCAAAAACAAATGTTATGTGGCATCATAAGCGTAAGGCGATGCAGAAAAAACGATGAGAAGAGTTATGAAAACAATAACAGCTAAAGAGTTTGATGAAAAATTTGACAATGGTGAAGATATAACAGAGTATTTGGATTTTTCAAGTGCAAAAAGATTGAAAGATATTAAAAAACTAAAAACTGAAACTAAAAAAATCAATGTCGATTTTCCAGAATGGATCATAGAGGCTTTAGACAATGAAGCCAAAAAGATTGGTGTAACAAGACAATCCATCATTAAAGTGTGGATAGCTGAAAGGTTAAAAGAAGAGGCGAAACAACTGCAAGCAAGTTAACAAATCATTGAAGAGAAATATTTGACCCTGCGGCTTAAATATTTCTCAACTCAATGCCGCGTCCATGCCATATTTTTCGAATTTGTTTACGCTCTAACAGCATCCAGCCTTCCATGGGATCATAAAGAAGAAACCCATTTTTTGTTTTTTTCAAGTACGCTACGGCATGGTTCTCATAGCCCCCTCTTCTATCCATAAACAAAATAGCCGGTGGATGAACCTCATTGATGTCCGTTTCGCAAAAGAGAGTTTTATAATGAAATCCGAGCTTTTTTACGGCATAGCGAATTTGCCCAGGATTGGAGCCGTAGCGTGTTGTGCCAATGATTTTGCAGGCATCTCTTTCTGAGACATGTAAACCTTTATGCTTGGCAATAGTTGAGAGTGATGCACATGCACAGCTGTACAGTGTGGTCTGATTCGTAACTTTTGATGCCGTATTAGTGGGTTTTATCAAAGTATAAACAGGTTCGTTGTAGTACCAAAAAGAGAGTAAAAAAAGAGTGTTAAGCAGCACGGTTAGAGTTATCCGTTTTAAGTAAATGTAGTTGACGCTCAAAAGCCCAAGTATACCGCCAAGAGCAAGCCATAGAACAAGCGTCATATTCCATTGAAGCCATAAGGGAAGTTTTGCAAGAAGTGAATCTATTTCTAAAAAAAGTAGCGAAAGCAAAAAGAGAAGTGTTAAAAAAGCCGTTGTAAATAAAAACGCTCTTTTGGCATCTTTAACAATGAAAACAAAACCCATCCCGAAAAAAAAGAGATAGACACAAAATAGCAGCATTAGTTTTTCTTGCATGTTGGAAGTATAACGTTTTATGGTACTATTATGGAAAACTATTTTTGAAGGAACGCAATGTTTTCTGATCTTTTTGATTTTGCCAAACAACGAACACGCAAAGAGGCTTTAGGTTTTTATATAGCCTACTCCATTCTCACGATTATGTTTCTTTTTCTGTTTGGCATACTGATGGCACTCGTTTTTGGAGACAAAATCATTCCACAAGCAACACAAATAGGTCGCTCTTTTGCCGTGCTCATTCCATTGGTTCTTTCATTTGAAATTGTACGCCAAAAAAAAGCATGGAGCTTTTCCAATGTTCTTCTTGCTCTTTTAAGCGGCATACTCGGAGTATTTGGCATTTTTGTCGGACTTATACCGACTGCGTACCTAACAACACTTCCCATGCAGAAATAAAGCACTTCTGCATGTCACTCTTTTAAAAAATTTTCAATATCTTCGATGATCTCATCAACCGCCTCTGTCGCCGGTTTGAAAAGCACTTTATCAAACAGCTGATGCTCGATGGATACACTCTCTTCAAGATTGTTTAAAATGGAGTGCTCGATGAAGTTTGCCATGGTATTGACACCTATGACATTGCCGCTAGTACCGACAACGACGACAAATTCACAATCTTGAATCTCTTTATTGAGTCGTTTGTAAAGAGGAGCCATTTCGCCGAAAAAGACAATATTTGGACGAAGTTTTCCCCCACACTTCGGACAAAAACCTCCATGAAAATCATAAATACTTTTATAGCCGATGTCGTAAACGGCTTCACAACGTGGATCGCGACACCGTACTTCAGGCAAATAACCATGCAAATGGATCACTTCGTCGTGCTTGAGTCCTGCTTTTTCAAAAAGATCATCCACATTTTGAGTGATGATGGCAACCTCGTTTGGATGGCGTTTTTTCAGTTTGGCATACTCTAGGTGTGCTTTGTTTGGTTTTTTGTCGGCGAGTTCCTTTCGTCTTTTATCATAAAACTCCAACGTCAACGCTTCGTTTTTTTCCAAAGAGTCGAAGTTGCATACAACACTCACATCATACTGTTCCCACAATCCTCCGCTGTCACGAAACGTTGATATTCCGCTTTCTGCACTCAGTCCCGCTCCACTTAAAACAATGACTTTTGCCATGAAGTCTCCTTTGTGAACTCTTTGGTATAATTGTACCATGAAACGTTACACACACCCTTTTGAACCTCTTGTTTTTAATGACAGCGAAGTACTTGTACTTGGGACTTTTCCATCTCTTGTCTCGTTTGAAGACAACTTCTACTATGCGCATAAACGCAATCAGTTTTGGAAACTTCTTGGAGACATTTACCATATGCCCTCAGAAACGAAAAAAGAGCGCATAGAGCTTGTAGAAGAACATAAAATCGCACTCTGGGACATCATAGCTTCATGCACGAGAGAAAATTCAAGCGACACAAATCTAAAAAACATCGTCCTAAACGACATACCCTCCCTTTTGGCACGTTATCCAAATATAAAACGCATTGCATTTACGGGAAAAAAGGCACAATCACTCTATAATAAACTCTATAGTGATCTCCCCGTTTCGACACATTTGCTCCCCTCCCCCTCCCCTGCTTATGCCGCGATGAAATATAAAGAAAAACGTAAATGTTACAGAGATTTTTTTATAAATTAAAGCTTTTTTAGATAGAATTAGACAATTTTAACTTATAAAGGGTTTCGATGAATATTGTTACAGGTTCAACGACCGCGCTTATTACACCGTTTAAAAACGGGAAACTCGATGAAGCGAAATATGCAGAGCTCATCCAACGACAAATAGACAACGGTATAGATGCCGTATGCCCTGTTGGAACAACTGGAGAGAGTGCGACACTTACGCATGATGAACATAAAAGATGTATAGAAATAGCCGTAGAGGTATGTAAAAACAGTTCGGCAAAAGTACTTGCGGGTGCAGGCAGCAATGCCACTCATGAAGCCATCGAAATAGCCAAGCATGCCGAGTCTTGCGGTGTCGATGCCATCTTCTCCGTCAGTCCGTATTACAACAAACCATCCCAAGAGGGTCTCTATCAGCATTACAAGGCTATAGCCTCGGCAGTGCCGGAGCTTCCTTTCATGCTTTACAACGTTCCGGGACGAACAGGAGTGGACATTCAAGCCGATACGGTCATTCGTCTTTTTGATGATGTAGCGAACATATATGGCATTAAAGAGGCAACAGGCAGTCTGGAGCGAACTACAGAACTGCTCTCACGAAGACCCGAACTCAAAGTTTTCAGTGGAGATGATGCCATAGACTACCCCATTCTTGCAAACGGTGGAACCGGCATTACAAGTGTTACGGCAAACCTGCTACCGGATATGAAGTCACAACTTGTCTCCAGTGCACTTGCAGGGGATTTCCAAACTTCCAAGTCTATCAACGACAAGCTCTACCCCGTCAATAAAGTGCTCTTTTGCGAGTCTAATCCTATTCCAATCAAAGCGGCAATGTATATAGCAGGACTACTTGATACTCTTGAATACAGGCTTCCTCTTGTTCCTCCAAGTGTGGAAAATATGAACAAAATTGAGCTTGTTATAAAAAATTACGATATTAAAGGACTCTAAAATGGCTGAATGTAAACGATTTGAAGGAAAAACTCTCTTTATAAGCGGTGGAACACGCGGAATAGGTAAAGCGATAGTGTACGCATTTGCAAAAGAGGGATGCAATGTCGCATTTACTTACGCATCACAAAGCGAGACAGCCGAAGAGATAGTCAAAGACCTCGAAGAGAATTACGGCATAAAGTCACGTGCATACAGACTCGACATTTTACAGCCAGAAACCTATAAAGATGTTTTTGCCGCTTTCGATGCGGATTTCGAACAACTTGACTTTTTCATTTCCAATGCCATCATCAGCGGTCGCGCGGTTGTCGGTGGCTTTGGACCATTTATGCGCCTTAAACCGCGTGGACTGAACAACATCTGGACGGCAACTGTAGACGCTTTTGTAGTCGGAGCACAAGAAGCTGCAAAAAGAATGGAAAAAACAGGAGGCGGAAGTATCATCTCTATGAGTTCTACAGGCAATCTCATCTACACTCCAAACTACGCAGGTCACGGTGCAAACAAAGCAGCAGTTGAAGCCATGGTACGCTACGCAGCGGCAGAACTTGGCGAGAAAGGAATTCGTGTCAATGCCGTAAGCGGCGGCCCTATCGATACCGATGCACTTCGTGCCTTTCCAAACTATGAGGAAGTGCGAGCAGAAACAGAGCGTAGAAGTCCTCTTAACCGTATGGGACAGCCAGAAGACCTCAGTGGTGCATGCAAATTTCTTTGCAGTGATGAAGCAAGCTGGGTAACGGGTCATACTCTCATTGTCGATGGCGGGACGACCTTTCAGTAACGTAAAACAGCAAGGATGCAAATGGACACAAAAGAAACAATGAAAAAAATTGAAGAGCTTGTTTACAAGAATGATATAGACGGTTTTAAAAATCTTATAGATTCATTGGATAATGTCAATATACAAGATAAATATGGCTGGACGCCTCTGCATCTTGCCATTCGTCGCGGTAGAGAAGATATGGTTCGCTACCTTGTAGAGGAAAAAAATGCAAATATCGACATGCAAGACAACTCAGGATGGACACCACTTATGGAGGCAATTATGGATGACTTTCCAAACATTGTCAAATATTTGGTAGAAAAAGGTGCCGACCTTACCATCGCTAACAATCGTGGTGCTACAGCAGAGATGCTTGCGCAAAAATTCGGCAGAAGCTCAATGTACGAGTACCTTTCTTAGGTACTCACTCTTTTTTAGCCTTCTCTTAGTACATTTTAGATAAAATCTCCCAAAAAAAAGGCACTTTTTGCTTAATTTACCAAATATATTAGCATCTATTCGAATTTTACTTGCTCCTTTGATGTTTTGGGTCATTCTCAATCCACAAGTTTGGGTTGAACATGGCTGGGATATAACATGGAACTACTACTTTGCCGCCCTTCTTTTCGTTTTGGCAAGTGTGACGGACTTTTTTGACGGCTATATAGCCAGAGAGTGGAATCAATCGACAATGCTTGGAGCCATTTTGGACCCACTTGCAGACAAAATGCTTACGCTCGCCGCGTTTTTGGGTTTGATGGTGGAAGGAAGTGCCAATCCGTGGGCGGTTTATATCATTATCGTTCGTGAACTTTTTATTACGGGGCTTCGCACGGTTGCCGTAAGTGAGGGCATAAGTGTCAAAGCCTCATGGTCGGGAAAAATAAAAACAGTCGCACAGATGTTCGCTATAGGGTTTTTACTGATGCACTGGCCATATGGGGATCTACTTCTTTGGATAGCGGTTGCCATAACCGTTTACTCCGGTTTGGAGTATTTGTGGGGCTTTAAAAATGCACTGATGAGGGATGTTGCACAATGAGTTGGTTTATAGCTTTTTTAGTTCTATCTTTTTTGATCTTTTTTCATGAATTGGGGCACTATTTAGCCGCTAGAGCAATGGGTGTGTATGTCGAGGTCTTCTCCATAGGCTTTGGACCTAAAATCGCCTCTTTTAAGGCCTTTGGTAACGAATGGCGATTGAGTGCCATTTTTCTAGGAGGGTATGTCAAAATGAAGGGTCAAGACGATAGCGACCCGACAAAAAAAAGTGACGACCCAGACAGTTACAACTCAAAAAAACCATGGCAACGCATAGTTATACTGTTTGCCGGACCTTTTGCAAACTTTCTCATAGCTTACATTTTCTTCTTTTTCATAGCACTTGGCGGTCCTGTCACGCTTGAGCCGGTCATAGGCGATGTACTCAAAGAGTCTCCGGCACAAAAAGCGGGGCTTCAAAAAAATGACAAAATCCTTGCCATCAATGGAAAAAAAGTACAGACATGGTCGGAAATGGCCAAAGAGGTTGCCTCATCACAAGGAGCGTTAGAGTTTCAAATAGAGCGAAACGGCTACATAGAGTTCAAAACAATCACACCCGAACTTCGAGATGCGAAAAATGAGTTCAACGAAAAAATCAAACGACGAATGATAGGCATCAGCAGTGCTGGCGTGACGAAAAAAATGGAACTTGGAATCATAGAGAGTTTTGAATATGCTTGGGAAAAAACCGTCTGGGCATCTACTATGATCTTTAAAGGTATAGAAAAGCTCATAACAGGCGACGTTCCGGCAAAAGAGCTCGGCGGTGTCGTAACCATCGTCAAAATAACCGCCGATGCCGCAAATGTCGGATGGATGGCGGTACTTTTCTTTGCAGCACTCATTTCAGTCAACCTTGGCGTACTCAACCTTTTACCTATTCCTGCACTAGATGGCGGGCATATCCTTTTTAATCTGTATGAGATGATTACACACAAAGAACCTAGCCAAGAGGCTCTTTACCGCTTTACCGTAGCCGGTTGGATCATTCTTTTTGGACTTATGGGGCTTGGACTTTACAACGATATTAACAGACTAATCGGGAGTTGAATATGACACAATTGGAATACAAACTACATATAGATAATGTTATCAGACGTGTTGAAGAGGCTAGACTGAAATTTTCGGCACATCATATTGTCAAAATTGTTGCCGTAAGCAAGTATGTGGATAGTGAAGCCATTAAACGCCTTTACGAAATCGGTCAACGCGCTTTTGGAGAAAACAGGGTACAGGATTTGCGTCAAAAATCGCAAGAGCTTGAAGATTTACCCCTAGAGTGGCACTTTATAGGCAATCTACAAAAAAACAAAATCAACAACCTTCTTGATATAAATCCTTTTTTATTTCAGGCTCTTGACTCTTTAGAACTTGCGCATGAATTGCAAAAACGGCTTGAAAAAAGAGAGATGAAGTTGGAAACTCTTATACAAATAAACTCTGCAAAAGAGGAAACTAAACATGGTTTTATGCCTGAAATGGCAAAAGATGCCTACATGCAGATCAAAGAGGAGTGTCCAAACATCGACCTAAAAGGTGTTATGAGCATTGGAGCACATACCAACGACAAACAAAAAGTCAAAGAGTCGTTTGAGACAACATACCGCATTTATAAAGAGCTGCCTGATGCGACTATCTGCTCTATGGGGATGAGCGGTGATTTTGAGCTGGCTATTGAGTGTGGTTCGAACATGGTACGTCTTGGCTCTATAATGTTCCCGAAATAAAATGAAAACACTTCTTTTTCTTCTCCTTGTTTTTGTATCCTTACATGCCAAGGAGTATTTGAAAAAGGAGTATTTTACCCCCTCAAATGACATCAATCTCTCTCTTATCACTCACGATACCAAAAATGACCGCGTCATCTACCGTATAGAGAGAAATCGCTATTTAAAGCGTGTTCGCACGAAAGAGCTTTTGAAGATTTTGCGAGAAACAGGTTACAGACATTTTCAAGCAAAAACAAGCTATGTCACTTTTCTCAAACGCCCTGCTCTTTCTTTAAAACCATTAAAACAAAAACTAAAAGAGTACTTCAAAAAGCATTATACAACCATAAAAATAGACTCTATAGAAATCATTCCAAAAACGCATATAGAGCATCTTCCAAAAAACTTCAGCTTCAAGATCCGTCCTCTGGCACTCTTAAACTCACATGCAACATTTAGCATTCTTACACCAAAAAAGCGCCAAATTTTTTTCGAATATTTTCTTGATGCCACCCTACCCATCTATAAAAGCAAAAAAAAGATAAAAAAATCTGAAGTGCTGAGTTTACAAAACATTACTAAAGAGGTCATTCGCTTCGATCGTTTTCGGGCAATGCCTTTGCAAAATCCTCAAGCTCTTCAGGCAAAACACCACATAAACCCCGGGAAAATCATAACCATACGCGATGTTGAACGAGTCGATCTCGTTCGCCGCGG
Organism: Helicobacteraceae bacterium; assembly: GCA_027084065.1. Lineage (GTDB taxonomy): Bacteria > Campylobacterota > Campylobacteria > Campylobacterales > Sulfurimonadaceae > S012-15. The sequence continues at coordinate 7,999 of JALWLR010000209.1, forward strand.
AGAGTTTGTCAGTGTCATACTCAAAGAGAGTGATTTAGAGATAGACTTCAGTGCAAAAGCTTTGCAAGCTGGAACCCTTAATGATATAATACTCATACAAAATCGCCGTGGCAAAAAGCTACGTGCACGCGTCATAGGAAAAAACCTCGTGGAGATAGAAGCACCAAGATGAAAAGAATAGTCATAGCATCCAGCGGCGCTAGCGGTGCCGATTTATCTAAAAAAGTCATAGAAAAACTCCCACCTACTTATGAAGTGCACTTCATCAAAACAGACAACAGTGACATTGTTGCAAACAAAGAGCAAAGCATTGTTTTGCATGAAAATGACGATATTGCTGCCTCTATTGCTTCGGGAAGTTTCAAAGTCGATGCAATGATGATCGTTCCATGCTCCATGAATACCCTAGCAAAGATTGCTTGCGGTATTGCTGACAATCTTCCAACTCGTGCTGCAAGTGTTATGATAAAGGAGCGTCGTACATTGTTACTTGCTCCAAGAGAGATGCCATTCTCCGCGATAGCACTGGAAAACATGCTCAAACTTTCACGTTTGGGTGTACTCATCGCTCCACCGGTTATGGCCTACTACTCCAAACAAACGACACTAAAAGAGATGGAGGATTTCATAATCGGCAAATGGTTTGACCTGCTTGGCATAGAAAACGAGCTTTACAAGAGATGGGAGGGAGAAAAGATATGAAAAAAGCGCTCTATCCAGGAACGTTCGACCCAATAACCAACGGACACTACGACATAATAGAACGGGCGCGAAGACTGTTTGACCATGTCATTGTCGCCGTAGCGGACAACAAAGAGAAGCACCCTATGTTTTCACTCCAAGAGCGCATCAAAATGGTACAACTTGCATGTAGAGAATTTGCTAATGTCGAAGTAGTCGGTTTTGACAATCTCACAGTCGATCTAGCAGATGAGCTCGATGCGAAAATTCTCATTCGTGGTTTGCGTGCCGTAAGTGATTTTGAGTATGAGCTTCAGCTTGGGTACCTTAATCGTTCGCTCAACCATGACATAGAGACAGTCTACCTTATGCCCAGACTCTCCAATGCTTTTGTCAGCTCCTCCAGTGTACGCGCACTTTTAAAGTATGATGCAAAAATAGCCCATATTGTCCCTACGGAAGTTGCAACTTACATAAAGGAAAAAGCATGTACGTAGCCATAGAGGGCATAGATACAGCAGGAAAAAGCACACAAATAGCCAAACTCAAAGAGCACTTTTGCGATGCGGTGTTTACAAAAGAGCCCGGCGGCACGAAAGCGGGCGAGCAAATACGCGAAATTGTACTGCAAGGCTCTTTACACTCAAAAAAAGCGGAATTTCTACTTTTTTTGGCTGATCGTGCCGAGCATGTGGAACGTGTTGTAAAGCCAAACAAAGAGCGTCTCATCATCTCCGACAGAAGTGCTATAAGCGGTGTTGCCTACGCACTCATTCAAGGAAAAATCGACATTGAAGACCTTTTACGCCTCAACGACTTCGCAACCGATGGTATCTATCCCGATATTGCCTTTTTATTGCTGCTTACTCCCGATGAACTTGCAAAGAGACTCTCAGAAAAAGAGCTTGACGGCATAGAGAAACGAGGAGAGGAGTATCTTCTAGCTATTCAGCACGCCATCATAGAAGCAGCCGACCTTCTTGGCATAGAGCTTGTCATTATCGATGCGACAAAAAGCATAGAGCAAATTACAAAGACGCTTATAGAGCGAATCGATGCAAAACTCTAAACTCTACTCTTATTTGCTGGTTTTTATTCAATTTGGTTCTATAGGCGGGATACTCTGGATCGATTGGCACTTACTGAAAAATCCATATGTTCTTCTATTTTTAATTGCCGGTCTTAGTGTAGGACTCTATGCCGTGTACTGCAACAAAAACTTCAACATCATACCGGAAATCAAAGAAGACGCCTGTCTTGTGCGTCACGGTATCTACCGGTATATCCGACATCCAATGTACTTCTCACTGATGGCAAGTTTCTTTGGCTTTTTTCTTTTTGGAAGCCAAGAAAGCCGCATTTTGTACCTACTGCTTCTTACAGTGCTCTACCTAAAAGCGGAAAAAGAGGAGCGGCTTTGGCATTGCCATGACGAAGAGTATGAAAAATACAAAAAAAACACGAAAATGTTCATCCCTTTTTTACTCTGACAGCTCTTTTTTTCCACCACCTGTAACTCCCTGTACCAATTAATACAAAAAGTAAAAGAGACGCCACGTCATTGATCCATATCCACCATGAAGCAAAAAAACTTCCATCATGCAAAGAGAGCATTAGCGTATAGAGTGTTATATTTTGAAAATGCGGCAAAGAATCACTCTTTGTATGGGGTGCTAGATAATGGATTTTATCGTTTTGCATGTAAACTTGTTTGAACATATGGGGTGCATCAAAAATAGTCTTACACTCTTTTGTATCACAAACTCGATTCGGCGCTCCCATTCCACCTATAAAAAGATGTTCATTTACATATCCAAGCGAATAACCAAATCCACTACTTACAAGCTCCCAGTTTTTCATATTTTTACTTCTATAAACCCCTACTCTGTTACCTATATAATAGTTGTTATCAAAAAGTGCGACACTCCAGACATCTTCTTTGAGTGAATGATAGATAGGAGGAAGGAATGTGTGAGGGATATATACTTTTTTTGAAAATTTACCAAAAAAAGATGCATGATCAAGATAGATCCCGCTTATACCTAAAACAATCAATATAAAAGAGGCAACTATAACAAAACTGTTTGCATGTGCTCTAATAAGAAAACGAGTCCATTTGACTGCTCTTTTTTTCAAAATCAAAAACCAAATAACATACCCGCTTAATGCCAAAAATGAAAGAACAAAAGCAGCATAGTCATTAAGTAACAATGAAAGCCCCTCATCAAAAATCCCTCGTCCGTAGTGTAGATCTCGCAAAAATCGAGAAAGCGTAACATTACTGTGTGACAACTGTTCCTTGTCTATAGCGACACTGTTACGTTGAAGGACTTTACCATTATAGTCTACAGTTACAAGCTCTTTTTTATCTATAACGGCAACGAGCTTCTCTTCATTACCGCTAAGAGCAGTTACAACTTCTCCTTCAAGTGCAAAAAGTTGCCATTTACCCATATGCTTTAAGTAAATTCCTTCTGTTGTTGCAGCATAAATATTTTTATGATGGCTAAAAAGTGCCATAGTCGGTAAATCAAGAGTCTCTATGTAGTTTGTTTTCCCTTGTGACTCATAAACTCCTCGCATAGAACCAACAATAGTGTGATTTTTCAAAACTATTTTGGATGTAATGAGCCTTTGCTCTTTTTGCAGTATCAGCGGTGAATCGATTTCAAAACGCAAAGAGTAAAAAACCCTCCAGTAGTCATGATCAAGAACAAAGCCGCTTATAGCTAAAATAAACAAAACGGTACCGGCTGTAAGGCCGGCAAACTTATGTAGTTTGAATGAAGAGAGTTTTACCATTTATACTCTAAACCACCGTAGAAACTTCTTGGATCACCCGGTGTATAGTCAGTCTTTCCATAAGCGTAGCGAGCATTGACGGCATACCGTTTGTCGGTAATATTGGTAACTTTTGCAAAGAGGCGAAGATTCTTGTCGTATTTGTAATCCGCTTTAAGATTACCTATGGAGTAGCCGTCATACTTATAGGTATGTTCATCATCCATCCAGTAGCTGCCTACATATTGCCATTCAGGCATTATACGTAAGCCTTTTAGATATGACGGTTTGTACGTTAAACGAGCATTAGCAAGATTGTTTGGAGCTTGAGCCATTTCATTATCACCATATTGTGGATCATTTTTATAAGTGTGCTTGCTATAAGAATAAGCTATATAAGCCCTCCATTCTTCATTCAACCAGTAGTCAATGCTTGTCTCGATACCTTTATGAATTGTCGTATCGGCATTTGCATAATAGTACGTGCCTGTTGTATCGTTTTTGTAGCGTGTTATTGTGTCATCTATACTCATATAGTAAAGAGCGACTTCGAAAAATCCCTTTTTTTTATCAAATTTGTGTTTGTATCCAATTTCGTATGTATTGGATGTTTCAGGATCAAGTGTCACACTTTCATATCCGGCTTTCATAGAGTAGAGTCTCGTTGCCTGTGGAATACGAAATCCGTTGGCATAGCGAATGTAAAAATTATCATTTGGCGTACGCATATAAGAAAGTGCAAGTTTTGGGCTGAGATGTGAAAAGCTGTCTGTTTTGTCTGCAATCCTGTAGTAAGTTCTAGATGCATCATAAGAGTTATCTGCAAGATTGTTGTTATAATCAAAACGATTGTAGTCATAACGCAAACCAGCTCGAAGCATCCACTCTTTTGTTACATAATAATCACCCGTCACATATGGAGCAATAGCAAAATAGGCTACATCATAATCATACAAAGGGCCTTGTATATATGTTGCCCCACCCCAACCTGTTGTCGTTATGTCAAAATCTTGATTATATAAAAGTGATGAATTCGTATATTCACTGTCAAAACCAAATACTATTTTCATTTGTTTAGATTCATATGTATTTCGATTTATCAATCCAAATGTAGTGAGCTTGTTGTCATTGCTTGGAAGATTCTTTTCCCATGTTGCGACATACTG
>JALWLR010000210.1 GCA_027084065.1 Helicobacteraceae bacterium
TAGAGGTTTGGAAGCGACGTATTCAAATCATTTTTATGAATAGTCGGAAAATAAATACTACTTTCCTCAGGATCTAGAAAAAGTAGATTTTTGGCTCCTTCAAGCGTTAGGGGTGCTATGATGTAGTGAAATCCTTCTTGTTCTATTTTTTGAAGAGCTTGGGCTATGGATTCTTTAGATTCATTGTCTATTGTAAAGCTTTTGAGCGTAAAAGCGACGTTTCGACTCATCAAGTAAGCAAACGCGGCATTGGTTGTTGTTGTGGCGTATTTACCTATCTTTTTATATGGCAGGAGCATTGCTATTTTGAGATTGTTCGTTACAATAGCCGAACCGAGATTGAAGACGGAAATGTAGATGTTTTTTGCCTCTTGGAGTGTTTCAGAGTTGAGAGGAATATCTTCTGCATGTGCTAAAAAAGAAAACACTTCGCCATGTTCTAGATATTTTTGCAGACACTCTTCATCGCATTTGTATGGATCGAGATTCATAACGTATGTTTTTGGAAGCGGAATATTGGAAATTAGAAATGCTTCTGCAAACAGTGCAAGCGGTATAAGGGTAAGAAGCAGTAGTTTTCTCATAAACAACTCTTTATAGTTTTAAGGTCATTATATACAATTTTTTTTAAATTCGGGTTTCGCAGCAAAAAGTTTGGATGATAGAGAGGCACAAGATGGCTCTTTTTGAAATTGATGATATGTCCGCGGAGTGATTCGAAGGTCTCTTTTTCTCCCATCAGTGCATAGAAACTCTCTTCGCCGAGCGTAACGATGACCTTTGGTCGAATTAACTCTATTTGTGCAAAAAGATAGTTCTTACAGCTTTGCCACTGGAGTGAGAGATCTTGTGTATGTCGTAAAGGTTTGCATTTGATGGCATGTGTATAGTAAACCTCTTCTAAAGAGAGTTTTAGAACATTTTGAATCATCTTTTTTAGCATCTCTCCGCTTCGCCCGACATAGTAGGATGAAGTGGAGTCTTCAAGTTCGGAGACGGTATAATCTACAAACATCACTTTTGCATTTTCAAAACCGCTGCCGGGCATACTCTGTGTACGGCTTTTACTGAAGTCACAGAGATGACATGTGAGAATCTGGTCGTGAAGAGAAGCGAGATCTTTTGGTTGCGTGGCAATAGTTTGTTCGTTTATTTTTATCGGATCGCTATAGGTGTATCCCAATGCTTTGAGTCTGTAAAGATTTTGAAGAATTTTCAGGTTCTGATAGGATTGCAACGACCGCCTTTGAAGAAGATACTATAAGTAATGAAAGTATAGACTACAGCAGTTTAAAAGGGGGTTAAGCCCTCTTTTTGAGGGCTTGGAGAGAAGTTTATCTACTCAGCTACTTCAACTTCAACAGGTGTACCTTCCCAAATACCGTGTTTAGTACAGTAACCGTGTGCAACGAGGTTGAGTTTCTTTTTCATCGGTCTGATGAAGAAAGTAACTTGCGCGTGTGATTTTTCATTTCCGAAAGTACCCGGAACGAATGTTGTCATAGCGAGTTTTGTGTCACCGTCGAAAAGTGTGATGCTTTCGATGTAGTGATCGAAATCATCTGGGTGAGTATACTCTTGACCGAGTTGTACGTGTACTTCAAGAAGCTCACCTTTTTTTGCTTCACCTTTTACGGTAATGAAAGGTGAGTGTCTGTCGATAAGGTCTTTTTTCGCTTCTCTGTCAATTTGGCTTATATCTTCATATTTATGTATAACTGGCATGTTATATCCTTTTTGTTGTGATTTTGTGTCGCTATTATACAGCGAAAATCTTTGAGTCAAACATAAGCAGGCGTATATCTATAGTGTTTAAGGTTTGTTTAATTTTTAAATTTTCCAGATGAGATGAAGCGTTTGTCTTTGACCAGTTTTTGAAATGTTTTTTTTGTCTCTTTCGAAGAATCAAGACGTAATGTAGTCATTGTGCCGTCTTCGTTTTCCCAGTTTTCATGCCATGGACTGATTGCGGAAAATTTGATATAGGGGTTATTAAGAATTGTACTAAACGCATCTTCAAGCCATGCACTTTTATTGCCGTCTGGATGATAGTCGGTAACGCCAAACTCCAAAAGAGCGACGGGTTTTGTCGTATGCAGCTCTAAAAAAGAGTCTTTATACTCTTGAAGTTGTCTGGAAAATTCCAGCCCTTCCCACTCTTCGCTTAGGGTTTGTGCTCCATAAAGACTAAATCCTACCCAGTCTATATAGTCGTCTCCGGGGTAGTAGTATTTTGGCTGATTCCACTCTTCATTTGGGTAGGAGGTATAGTTGAAGTGGTAGAACCATGTAATATGGTGGACATTTTCATTTTTGAAAAGTTCTATGATGTGTCTGTAGGCATCTCTGTAGCGTTCGGGTCCGTCAGGATAATTAGGATCGCCGTATCCACTTGTTTCATCGGCTCCGTTGAAAATGCCGCTGTAGCCAAACCAGTTTCCGTTTGCTTCGACGGCAAAATCGACAAGCAGGGGAATGTTGTCTTTTTTAGCCTCTTTTGCCCACTTTTTAAGCTCTGCATCGAAAGCTCCGTCGATGATCTTTTGCAAGGAAAATTCTCTTTCTGGAAATCCCTCTTGCTCATCGCTTTTTGGCATGAGACGAACAAAGGGGATGGAGCCGGCATTATGAATTGCATGTATGGCTTTTTTAGGATAGATAATGCCGTTGAACCAGTTTTGAGAGAAGTATGCCCATACGATTTTTTTTCTCGCTATGGCTTCAAAATCTTTTATTTTTTGAGTTGTGACATTGTCTTCCGAACCTCCAAAGTCCGGGAATGCACCGAAGTAGATTTCATTGTTTTGGGGAGGAAGCAGTTTCGTTTGCATATCGTTGTTGGAATTTGTTTTGCATCCAAAAAAGAGTATGCAAATAGGTAGAACAAGAGCGAATGTTTTCATCGTTATACCTTAGAGTGGCTTATCTCTTTAATCTTAGCACAAATTAACCTCTTTTAGGGTAAAATCGCGATAATTTTATACAAGCGAGAATCTATGACGAAGACACTGCTTATCGAGATAGGAGTAGAGGAGCTACCGGCTA
>JALWLR010000211.1 GCA_027084065.1 Helicobacteraceae bacterium
CGACTTTGATGGCATACTCGGCAAGCACCATGACATCTTCGTCGCTGATACTAAAACGGCTGCGCTCTTCTTCGGTTGTCGGGATGTTTTTTGTGTATTCGATGGCGATATTGTCAAGGTTTATATTTTCTGAAAAGATCATCTTCTTCTCTTTGCTTCCAAGAGAGCGCTTGAGTACGGCACGGTAGCCTTTGTTGAAGGTTGGTTTGTGCACATAGAAAGCATCGGGATTGATGCTGCCTTGAACGATGTTCTCTCCAAGGCCGTAAGCAGCGTTGATGAAGACGACATCTCTAAATCCTGTCTCCGTATCGAGGCTGAACATTACACCGCTTGCACCGATGTCGCTGCGTACCATCTTCATAACAACGACGCTGAGATAGACTTTGAGATAGTCAAAACCGTGATCATACTTGTAGTGGATGGAGCGGTCTGTAAAGTTCGAGGCAAGACAGCGTTTATAGGCATCAAGGAGTGCATCTTCGCCTTGAATGTTGAGGTAGGTGTCGTTTTGACCAGCAAAGGAGGCTTCGGGGGAGTCCTCAGCAGTTGCCGAGGAGCGAACGGCAAGCGAGAGATCATCGCTGTACTCCTCTTTGAGTTTGGCATAGGCATGGAGTATGTCACTTTTGAGATCATCCGGCAGGGAGCAGTTGTAGACGATCTCTCTACATGCTTTGCCCGCTTTTTGCAGGGCATTGACATCATTTACGTCCAGGTTGTCAAGCTGTTCGTGGAGCTTTTCCCACACATGGTTGTAGTCCAGCACATACTTGTATGCACTTGCCGTAACGGCAAAACCGTTTGGGACTCGTACTCCTTCGCCGGTAAGATTGCGATACATCTCTCCAAGCGAAGCGTTCTTTCCGCCGACTTCTGCGACATCATCTATGCCGATTTCATTAAACCATTTTATATTTTTCATAATGACAACTCCATATAGGTATAGAAAAATTATACTCCCCAAAAAGTAAATGAGCAGTTAAAGGAAAATATTTTTTTATGTGAGTTCCCTTTTTCCCTGAAATAGAGAGAAAAGGGAAAAAAGAAAGAAGGATTATTGAAGTATATCTTTTGCCATTTGAACGGCATCTTCATCGCCGTGAACGATCACGAGGATTTTGTTTTGTTCAAGAAGATCTTGAAATTTGTGTGCAAGAGTCGTTTCTACTCCCTTATCTATAAGCCATGCTGTTAGAGCACTGATGGATCCAAGTGTTGCTGCTCCTTCAAGCATACCGGCTAATGCTCCTAAAATATGTCCCGATGCAACAAGCGGACCGAACCCCGGTACCCACATCAGGATACCGCCTGCAAGCATACCCCACAGTGCACCCCAGAACGCTCCATGCTCACCCCAGAAGATCACATGGTCTTTTGTTTTGTCAAATTCGAATTCATTGAGCTCTTGCTGCTCCCCTTTTGCCAAAACGGAGATGTACTTTTTCAAAACGCCACCTTTTAAAAGCTTCTTGACCGCTTCTGTCGCTTCGTCGTAATTGTCATATGCCTTTACAAATATCTCTTTACTCATAAGTAACTCCTATTGAAAATATATGAGATAATTATACTACTAAAATCATATATATCAAAATGAATTTTAAACTTTCGTTTTATGAGGCTGGAGACGTTTGCTTAAACCCGGAAGTGCGGAGAAGATCTTGACTTTGTTGGAAACTATTCCTACAAGCAGTGTTTCAAACAAAGTCTCATAGACCTCCTCGTATATTTCTTCGACATCCAAAAAGCCGTCGATGATCAAAGAGGATATGCCGTGCATACTTGCCCAGATGACGATGGCAAGTTCGTAGCTCTTTTCTTTTTTCAAGATTCCCTCTTTTTGTCCCCGCTCCACTGCCTTTTTCAACGCCCCAAAACCGCTGCAGTCTTCCTCTTTGATGCTGAGTATCTCCTCGCGGATATAGGCGTACTTTTTTCCAAAAAGAAGCCGGTAAAGGTTCGGGTTCTTGCGGGCGAACTCCACATAGAGTTTGCCGGTAAGATAAAATTGGTCTATTAGTGGGAGTGTGTTTGTTTTGAAATAGGGAGATACCTTTTCGTCGAAAATATCGAACCCTCGCTCTATGAGTGTTTCTATCAGGGCGTCTTTGTTTTTGAAGTGCTTGTAGATGGCGGATCTCGAAGTGCCTGTTGCCTCGGCGAGGATTTTGAGGGTAAGCTTTTCGACATCCTCTTTGGCGATAAACTCAAAAGCGATTCTGATAAATTCCTCTTTGAGGTTTCCGTGGTGGTAGTGCTGTTTTGTCATATCGATATTGTAGCACAAATACAATGTAAACATAGTTTACTTTAAGTTTTCTTATGTTAACATTGTTCACTTTGAAAATGGAGAGGTTCGATGAAAAGGGCTGTTTTAGGTGTTTTGATAGGAGTAATACTCTTTGCAAAAAGCGGCGAAGAGGTGGCAAAAGCAGGTTATGAGAAAATCTCGGGATACAAAAGCAGCATCGAAAAAACGACGATGATACTCAAAAACGCACAAGGGGATGAGAATCTTCGCAAACTTGAGATAAAGAAGCTCGAAGGCAAAAACGGCGACAGGTCGCTGCTTGTTTTTCTCTATCCGAGTGATCTCAAGGGAACGAAGCTACTCAGCTACGAGGTCATCGGCGGTGATGACAGGCAGTGGCTCTATCTGCCCGCACTCAAGCGCGTCAAACGCATCAGTTCGCGCAACAAATCAGGCTCTTTTATGGCCAGCGAATTTTCCTACGAGGATATCTCTTCGCAAAACTACAAAAACTACACCTACCAAAAAGAGGCCGAGGAGGTGGAGATAAAGGGGAGACGCTACTACAAGGTCGAGCGCATCCCCAAAGACCCGCACAGCGGCTACTCCAAGCAGATCATCTACTACGATATGAAGGAGAATCTGCCGCGATTTGGGGAGTTCTACGACAAAAACGGCAGAGTGCTGAAAAAGATAAGCTTTGATAGATATGAAAAGATCGGCAATATCTACAGAGTTCATAAGATTACGATCAAAAATGTCCAAAACCAAAAAGAG
>JALWLR010000212.1 GCA_027084065.1 Helicobacteraceae bacterium
GGTCTAGTTAAACCTCAATTCTATTATGAGAATGACTTTGATGATAAGTTTAATAAAAAGATGAGAGAAATCTCACGAACTATTTCAGAGCGACTAGAAGAAGCAGACTAAAATGTACAACAAAACAGAGCAGCCAATAAGTTTCTTAGCGGTAATTTACTGGTCATTTTAAGTCCGCAGCCTTGCCATCAAGTTTACTGAGGCTATGAAGGGTTATGAGCTGAATATCTATGAAGAAGGGTACGGGCTTATATTGTAACGTTTGACTTATGCAGGTGCTCAAAAGAGTGTACAAAAAGGTTTGGCGAGAGTATGATTTCGTTTTGTAGTGATCTTTTTGCCAATATCGTAGAGCTTGACGGCTTAAAACCTCTCTTCGCCGGTTTTCAAATGCAAAAAACAGCCATAAAAGTGGGAGATCACATTTGTGTTGCATACGAGCTTATAGCTGTCGATGAAAAAAGCCTTCAAGAGGTTCAAGACTATTTAAAAGATTATGCGAAGATTTCGATGGCAAAGAAGGTGGTGTATGAATAGTTTGGCTGGAACATCTGTGCTATAATCAGCAAATAAGTTTAAAAAGGCAGTTACTAGATGAGTAAAGATGAAGAAAAGAAGATTTTTGAGACAGAACTGATTAATTTTACGAAACACTTGAAAGACTATATAAGTACGAAAGATGGTCAATGGTCCATTAAAGGATTTATAGATTATTATAAAAATATATATACTATCTCAAATGATACCAAAATAGTATCTAAAATATTAGAAATTCATCTTTTTCCTGAAGTTTTGAAGTTTGCTAAAGAGATTGGATATAAAATAATTTTAGCTGAACACCAAAATTATTATCCGGATGTGACATTTGAAAAAATCGGTAATCCGGAAATCAAATTCGCTGTGGATTTTAAAACGACTTATAGAAATCCAAAAAAGCCATATTTATGTAATGGCTTTACATTAGGTTCTCATGGTAAATATTTTGAAGATAGAAGCAGCAAAAAAAATATTCAATTTCCATATAAAGAGTATTTAGGGCATTTTTGCTTGGGTATTATATATGATAGAAATGAAAATGCGACTATTGATGAAACACGAAAATATGGAATTGAAGAACTCGATAAAATACAATCCGTCATATGTAATTTTGATTTTTTTGCGGTGGAGAAATATAAAATAGCAAGCGATAAAGGAGGTAGTGGTAATACTGCCAATATTGGCAGTATCAATCATATAGATGATATAAAAAATGGTCGTGGAATGTTTAGTCTACTGGGAGAAAAATGGTTTGATGACTATTGGATGAATTACAATAAAATAACTATAACGGATGAGCAAGGTAATACGAAAAAAATCAATAATTTAAAAGATTTTGTGAAGTATCGTGGTGGCAATATAAATTTGATTGTCGAAAAAAACAATAGAGAAAAAAGATGAAAGTTTTTGTTCCTCCAATCAAGTCACAAGGCATAAAAACAAAACTGGTTCCATGGATCAAGCAGATCGTTCCAAAAAAATTTGACGGTAGGTGGGTTGAGCCTTTTATGGGAACTGGAGTGGTCGCTTTTAATATACAACCTAAAAAAGCCACACTATGCGATACCAATCCACATTTGATAAACTTTTACAACTCGCTAAAAAATGATACGATTACTCCAAATAGTATAAGGGCTTTTTTAGAAGAGGAGAGTGAGAAGTTAGTATCAGTAGAGGATTATTATTATCAAGTCAGGGAGAGATTCAATCAAAAACATGATCCATTGGATTTTCTATTTATAAATCGTGCCGGTTTTAACGGTATGATCCGGTTTAATTCCAAAGGAAAGCATAATGTCCCGTTTTGCAAAAAGCCTCAAAGATTTTCCAAAGCTTATATTACCAAGATAGTTAATCAGGCAGATTATGTTCATAAACTTATTCATCGAAATGATTATACCTTTTTGTGTCAGAACTTTAAAAAAACGATTGAAGATGCGCAAAAGGAAGATATACTTTACTGTGACCCTCCATATATTGATAGACATACAGACTACTTTAACAGCTGGAGTGAAGAGGATGAGTATGATTTATTTCAAAGCTTAAAACGGTTTCAAGGGAAATTCATATTGTCTACATGGCATAATAACAAATATAGAAAAAATCTTTATATTGAAAAGCTGTGGAGTGAATTTTATCTCTTTACCAAAGAGCATTTTTATCATCTTGGAGGAAATCAAAACAATAGAAACAGTATGATTGAAGCTCTAGTAACTAATTACAGTGTTGATGTAATTCAAGAGGAAGTGAAAAAACAAAAATCACTTTTTGATTTGGATAGTTTGTTGGTTAATGCTTAGGAATTTTGTATGAAATCACTATATGTCTATGCCGATAAAAAGGGTGCGGGTTCACTTGTTGTAACACTTGGGCTTATGCAGATGCTCAAAAAGAGGGTGCGACGGGTGGCGTTTTTTCGTCCTATTGTTCTTAAGCGTGAGGATTATGACTGTCACTTTATTCTTAAACACTTCAAGCTTCATCAAGCTGGAGAAACGAGTTACGGTTTTACACTTGAAGAGGCTGAGCATATCATAGCGCAGCACTCAGAGAAGCGTCTTTATGAGCTGCTGATCGAAAAGTACAAAAAGCTTGAGCGAGAGTATGATTTTGTCTTGTGCGAGGGGATTTACAGTGATCTTTTTGCCAATGTCGTAGAGCTTGACATCAACATCGAAATGGCTCAAAACTTCTCTTCGCCGGTTATCAATATCATCAATGCAAAAAAAGAGTCAAAAAGCAGCCTCGAAGACAGTTACGCTTTACAAAAAGAGAGTATGCGAAAAGGGGGTGTGGAGCGGCTTGCAACTATCTTCAACAGAGTGGAAAGCTTGGATGTTAATGATCTTTTGAAAATGGACGAAATGATCTTTGCAATCCCTGAAAATCCAGAGCTTGCAAAGCTTGGATTAAGTGATGTCATTGAAACTTTGCATCTAAAAAAACTCCATTTTCAAGAGAGTGACTACATTCGTAAAATAGCCAAAGTAA
>JALWLR010000213.1 GCA_027084065.1 Helicobacteraceae bacterium
GGTGTGCAGCCATCCCTGCAGCTGCAATAAAGACCTGAGCACCCTTTTTCTCGGCACTCTCTATATACTCTTTCGTTCTCTCCGGACTTCTGTGTGCAGAAGAAATTATCAACTCGTAATTGACACCAAACGCTTCAAAAGTGTCTGCACACGACTTCATCACTTCGTAGTCACTTTTACTTCCAATAATAATAGAAACAAATTTCATATCTTTCCTTTTGATCTTCTCTTTGACGGTATTTCGCACTATTCAGACACCTGAACACTGCGTAACACCGCATAGCCTTTTTACAAAACCTACCTTTTTGGGTAGGTATTCATATCGGGATGGGCAGGAATTCTAAAAAATGTATAGGGAGGTAGCTTGGATGGCAATTTGATCGGGTTGACGTTACCGCTGTGCACACTCTCCCAAATCTTTCCGTTTTTAGCTTCAAGCTTTTTAAAGCGAAGATACCACCTTCCATCTTTTTCGTAAATCGTTCCATACTCGTTATCAATCGCCTCAATCACAGCATCCAAAGGAGCTACGATCTCAAGTTCATCCCCAGGCAGTGTCTTGTATTTGCACATATAATACAATCCGTCTTCCGTCGTCTCCCCCGTTACCTGATGCGTCCCAAGCTGCATGGTGAAATCCAAACTTTGCGTATCATGCTTTTCAAACGGTCTTGAGATGAGATATGCATCCGTATAACCTCGATTTTGCAATGAATGCAATTCATACTGATACTTCTCAGGCCTGTACTTCTTCTCATAATAGTCATCAATGGCCATTCTGTAAGCTTTTGCCGTAACGGCTGCATAGTATGCCGTCTTCGTTCGTCCCTCTATTTTCAAGCTGTCCACCGCACCACTGTCTAGAATCTCCTCTATATGCGATGCCAAATTGAGGTCTTTGGAGTTCATGATGTAGGTACCCACACCCTCCTCCTCTTCAAGCTTGAAGAGTGTTCCCGTTTCAGGATTTGCAGCATAGATCTCATACGGAAAACGACAATCGTTCGCACAGCTACCGCGATTTGGTACACGACCGCTTTGAAGCGTCGAGATAAGACAGCGACCACTGTAGGCAAAACACATACTCCCATGTACGAAAACCTCCAACTCAAGCTCCGGCAACTCTTTTTTAATCTCTTTTAAATCTCGCAAACTGATTTCTCGTGCGGTAATGATACGTGTCGCTCCCATTTCGGCATAGACGCTTGCATCGAGCACATTCATGACATTTGCCTGTGTCGAGAGGTGCAGAGGCATATCAGGAGCAATTTCATGAGCGAGCTTGAGAACACCCGGCGTTGCCACTATAAATGCGTCTGGAGCGAGCTTTGCCATATCTTCTATGTGCTTTTTTAGCAGTTTCAACTGAGAGTTGAAAGGAAATCCGTTAATGGTCGCATAAACTTTTTTCCCATGGGCATGTGCATACTCTATACCCTCTTTGAAGCTCTCAAATGTAAACTCTTTACCGCTGCGTATACGAAGACTAAAATGGCTGACACCACCATACACGGCATCAGCACCGTAATTCAAAGCTATTTTTAACTTCTCCAGATTTCCAGCAGGAGCGAGTAGTTCCACTTTTTTCATACCGATTTTTTCTTTCTGCATAGATTCGTAGCTATTCTCACGCACACTACTTACCGCCAAATTGCGCAAGCAATGCTTCTATATCATCTTCATTTACAACATCTTCTGTCGTTGTATCTCCATGTATATGCGTTGCGGAAGAGACGCGTTTGTCATCTTCTATTTTCCCTGCAAAAAGAGCATTCATATAGTTCGAAAGAGCGCGCATGACATTGATGACACGTTCGATTTTTTGTCTATGAATGTCTTGAAACTGCATTTTGTCCATGATTTCCATTGTCGCATCGTTTCCTTGCGCCATCATCTCCAAACTCTCTTCAAGCTTTACGATACATGCTTCATTTTGCTCTTTATGGCGCGCAAAAGTCTCAATGGAGGGGAAATGCTCGACGAGTTTGGAAAAAAGCTCGACATTTGAAAGTGCAATCTCTTTGACCTCTGTGAGTTTTTCTTCCGTATCCATAAAGAAGTTGCCAAGCTTCTCTACCTCTTCAAGAATTTCGTTTGCCTTCTCTTCAGACTCTTTCGTGACGTCATCGAGTTGATGAACCACTTTGTTGTCATCACTCGGCGGCGGAGGGGGCCACGTTTTAGAGGCTTCCACTTTCCCATACTCCTCGGCATCGGGAGATAATTCTTCTTGCTCTTGTGCTTGAGGTTCACTCTCCTCTTCCACCGCGTCAAGGTCAATATCGCCGTTCATTAAAGCGTCTAGTTCTTCTTGAGTCATTGTTTTCTCCGTTGCAAGCCGCAATTTGTAGTTAAATATTTTCCACTATAATAGCATAAAAACAATAAATAGAGAATCTCATGAAAATAGACCTGCACAACCATACGCAACGCTGCAATCACGCGGTGGGAACGGAAGAGGAGTATGTACTCTCAGCCATAAAAAGCGGAACGAAAATCTTTGGATTCAGCGACCATGCACCTATGGACTTCGACCCAAAGTACCGCATGAGTTTTGAACAGATGGCGGAGTATGAGCAGACAGTTCGCTCTTTAAAAAAAGAATTCGAATCGCAAATAACGATTTTACTTGGCTATGAAGTGGACTATCTACCGGGACACATGGATAGACGAGTACTAGAAGCAGATGTGGATTATCTTATAGGATCGGTGCACTTTTTGGACAAATGGGGCTTTGACAATCCTGAATTTATCAAAGAGTATGAGGAAAAGGATATAGACGAAGTCTGGAAAACTTACTTCGAAGCCGTTTCGCAAATGGCCCAAAGCGGTCTATTTGACATCGTCGGGCATATCGACCTCATCAAAGTCTTCAAGTTCTTGCCTACGAAAAATATCATGGAATTTGCAGAACCGGCACTACAAAAAATAAAAGAAGCGAATATGACTATAGAGATAAATACGGCAGGATACCGTAAACCGTGTGCGGAACCCTACCCTTCCAAACAGATTCTCAGCCGAGCATA
>JALWLR010000214.1 GCA_027084065.1 Helicobacteraceae bacterium
TTTATTATAAACTTGTTCCATATAAAAAGTAACAGTTCTAACTAGCTCTTCATATTGTTAGTTTTCGAGTTTTTTTAATCTAATAACTTTGAAATCATTTTCAATCTCTGGAAGTAATTCTTTAAATGAAATAAAATGAACTCCTTTATTTGATGTTGCATGAATATAAAATCCATCTGCAACTGAAATTAAAATATGACTTGAAGTATTTTTTAAATAAAAAAATTTTTGTGAAAGAGCTAATATTTTAGAAAAACCTGATTTTCCTTTTACTATTAAAATGTCACCTGCTTGAATATCAAACTTTTCTTTCATTTTCAGTTTTCCTTTAGTGTTTAACTATTTATTCAACTAACATTATAACATAAACAGCCTCCATATAGATAATAAATTAATACAAAAAATGTTAATTTATTGCTCTATTTATTGCATTTTGTCATATTTTTATTGATAATTTAAAAAAACTACTATTATTCTTAAAACTAAAGTGTGCTTTTATCGGTTTTTTATCTAATAGCTGAACGTTTTATTGAGTTATTTTGTTTGTTTTGTAATAAAAACACATTTTTTTCCTTAAATCATGCAAGGAGTGGTAATGAAAAATAAGAAAAAATTACTTGACATTGTTCGCGATAAAATTCGTTTTAAACATTATAGTATCTCTACTGAGAAGACATATACACATTGGATAAAGCACTATATACTGTTTCACAATAAAAAGCATCCCATAGAGATGGCAAAAAATGAAATAGAAGAGTACTTGACCTTTTTAGCTACCAAAAAACATGTGAGTCCTACTACGCAAAATCAGGCATTTAATGCGATTTTATTTCTTTATAAAGAGGTTTTAGGGATAGATACTAGCGAGTGGAATATTCAAGCGCTTCGAGCTCAAGAGAGGAAGCATATTCCCGTTGTTTTAACCAAAGATGAAGTGCAAAAAGTCTTACAAAACTTAAATGGAATCTATAAACTTATGGTAACACTTATGTATGGATGTGGATTGAGAATGAGTGAGCTTTTAAATATTTGCTTAAAAGATGTAGATTTTGGTTTTAACAAGCTCTATATTTGGGATTCTAAATCACTTAAAGATAGAACAGTCCCTTTGCCAATGAAGCTCAAAGATGAACTTTTAGTTCAGGCTAAAAGGGTAGAGGAGTTACATCAAAAAGATTTAAGTGATGGTTTTGGGAGTGTTTATTTGCCTTTTGCTTATGAAAAAAAGTATCCAAAAGCGAAATTTGAGACAAAATGGCAATACCTTTTTCCTATGACAAACATTACGAAAGATCCAAGAAGTAACATAAAAAGACGACATCATATACTGCCGCAAACACTTGGCAGAAACATAAAAGTAGCTGCACAAAAGGCCAATTTAAATAAACGTGTTACCTCTCATATTTTTAGGCACTCTTATGCCACGCATCTACTCCAAGCCGGCATTGATTTAAGGTCAATTCAAGAGCTTTTAGGGCATAAATCTGTAGAAACAACGATGATTTACACGCATGTAGTGGCAGAGATGAACAAGGCAAAAGTAGTGAGTCCTTTGGATTTGTAAGGAGTAGTGAGTATGATTGAACGGTTTTATCTGAAAAACTTTTTAAGTTTTAAAGAGGCAGATTTAGAGTTTCAAAGTGGGCTTGTTGTCTTTAGTGGACCGAGTGGAAGTGGAAAATCCATACTGATGGATGCGATTCTCTCTTCTTTTGGGCTTGCTTCTTGTGATGCATCTTTATGTGAGTCAAGTGTTGGATGGCAAATAGATGAAAACTTCGGTATAGAGAATGATGAAATCAATGTTTTTAAACAACTAAAAAAAGAGAAGACCCGCTATTTTATCAACAATCAAAGCGTATCTAAAAAAGTTATCGCAAAGATAGCTTCTTCATATTTGCGTCATCTCAGCCTCAAAGACTACAGCGACTTTGAAAACGGCAACCTTCTAGAAATCATAGACAATCGCATAGCGAAGTATGACGCGACACTTCCTGCACTCAAGCGACAACTAACGGAGAGTTTTCAAGCACTTCAAAACAGCTCAAAAGAGCTTGCTGCCATAGAGGATGAGCAACGGCGCATTGTCGAGTTAAAAGAGTTTGCAGCATTCGAGATAGAAAAAATAGCCGGCGTAGACCCAAAAGAGGGCGAATACGAAGAGTTAATGCAAATAAAAAAAGAGCTCTCAAAAAAGGAAAAAGTACTCCAAAACATTGAAAAGGCGAATGCTATTTTTGAACTGGAGCATACTGTTAGCGAAGCTTTGGAGCTTTTGGACGAAGAGAGCGCTTTTTTTGATGATGCCATGAATGAGCTACGCTCAAAACTTGAGAGCGCTAGTGAGCGTTTTACGGCGCTTGAGGAGATTGACGTCGAAGAGGTGCTTGACAGACTTGAAGCGCTGAGTGAACTCAAACGAAAATATGGCTCCATTGAAGAGGCACTTGCCTACATGCAAAAAAAGAAAGAGGAGCTTGCTAAGTACGAAAACATAGAGTTTGAGAAAGAGGCACTGCAAAAAAGAGTGATGGAGCTACAAAAAAGTGTAGAAAAGCTCTCAGAAACTCTTTCGAAAAAAAGAGAAAAAGAGCTAAAGAGTTTTCAAGAGGAACTGGGCAGTTATGCCAAAGAGCTCTATTTGCAAAAGGTTTCGATAACGATGGAAAAAGGAGGTGTTACCCAAAACGGTCATGACGTTATCAATATCAAACTCAACCAAACTCCACTTACCAAAGTAAGTACTGGAGAGTTCAACCGGCTTCGGCTTGCCGTTTTAGTGCTGAAATCCGAATTTTTAGACAAAGAAAGCGGTGTTTTGATACTGGATGAGATTGATGCGAACTTAAGTGGAGAGGAGTCTATGAGTGTAGCGAAAGTTCTTCGTAAACTTGCTAAAAAGTACCAGATTCTCGTCATTTCCCACCAGCCGCAGCTTACTTCTCAAGGCGAACAACACTTTCTTGTCTTTAAAGATGAAAAAGGCGTTTCACATGTAGAAGAACTCTCTATGGATCG
>JALWLR010000215.1 GCA_027084065.1 Helicobacteraceae bacterium
GGAGTGTCTCCCTAAAGGAGACTGAAATTATTTTACTTTTTCGAGATATTCACCATCTACGGTGTTTACTTTGATTGTATCGCCCTCAAGAATGTGGTAAGGAACTTGCACAACCGCACCGCTTTCTAGTGTAGCTGGCTTCTTACTTCCACTTGAAGTATCTCCTTTGAAGTTTGGTGGAGTATCGACAACTTTCATCTCCATTACTTCAGGAACACTTACCGTTATAGGCTGTCCTTTGTAGTAAACGACATCGACATTGACACCGTCAATAAACCATTTCGATGCATCGTCACACTGCTCGTAAGTAAGTCCCAGTTGTTCATATGTCTCTTGGTCCATAAACTGATACATATCGCCGTCATCATAAAGATACTGCATCGTTTTGTATGTAATTTCCGGTACTTCGAACTTATCGCCTGCATGAACCGTCTTCTCTATAACACGACCGTTGATGAAACTTTTTACCTTCATGCGTACAAACGCAGCACCCTTACCCGGTTTTACATGTTGAAACTCCACTACTTTATATGGAACATCGCCGATAACGAGACGAACACCTTTTTTAATATCACCCATGCCAATTGTTGCCATAGTACATCCTCTTAGTCACTGACATATTTCAGTTTAATTTTTCGTAATTTTATCCAAATGTAGCTTAAAAAGTGTCCCCTTTCCTACCTCACTTTCAAGCTCTATCTCAATACCTAAAGAGTCACACAGTTTTTTTACAATATGCAGTCCAATGCCGATTCCTCGCTGATTCTCTTTGTAAAAACGCTCAAAAACACGCTTGGGATTTTTAATGCCTATGCCACTATCTTTTATATAAAGCGTCTTGCTCTTATAAAAAATCTTTACATAGCCGTTTTGCATGTTATATTTCAATGCATTGGAAAGCAAATTATCTACAATGCGAATAAACGAGTCTTTATCGCACTGCAATACAACTCCAGAGTCTACCTCAACGGTTATACCTATATCTGGATAACTTTTTTTTATGGCTTCAACACGCTGAAGAATCATTTCTCGAAGCGGGAAAACTTCCTCTTTATGCAATGTCTCATCCAAATAGGACTTTAGATTGTTTTGCAGCATAACGATTGTAGCAAGAGCATTTTCTATACGCTCAAACTGCTTCGCTCTACCATACTTTTTCCCCATCATCGAAATGTTGAGCATCAAAGTCGCTATAGGGGTATTGAAGTCATGTAAAATGTCTTTGATAAACTCCTCCGTCAAATGAAGTGCATCACGCAGTGGGCGAAGTGCGTAAAATGAAAACAAAACAGAAAGAGTCAATACAACCATCTCCAAAATGAGAAACAACATAATACTTTTTCGTTTTATTTGAGCCTTTTTTTCTTCATATGTCTTGGCATCCATTCTGATAACGAGAAGATTTGATTTCGAAGAAGGGATTGGAAAGTAGCTTTCAACTCCTTGAGATGTTTTGTAGAGTTTGTAAATGCTTTGATCTTTTTTTTGCGTAAAATCTATTTCATATCCAGAGCACTCCAATGTATAGCTACATACTCTCATTCTATCTAAAATTCGCTCATCCAAGCTTTTTACTTTCTCGTTAAAATCCATAAAAACAAGCATACCTACAAGGAGGCTTAACGAAGAGAAAAAAAGAAAAAATGATTTTAAAAAAGATTCGACTTCAACACGTTTAAACTTCGACAATGTAGCCTACTCCACGGATATTGCCAATCTCAATTCCGGTCGTTTTTTTTAACTTGTTAATAGCTACACGCAAAGCTGCATCACTGGGATGTTCAAGATGCTCCATTAGCACTTCTTTATCTACAACATTACCTCTGTTTCGCAACAGCTCCTCCAATAACGCTTTTTGAACATCACCAAGGGCCAGCAACTTCCCATCTTTTTTCAAAGTGTGTTTAGAAAAATCATACTCCAACGAACCAAAGTGTAATACATTGGTTTTGTCTTTTGCCAGCTTTGCATTGATTCGTATCAAAAGCTCTTCAGGCATAAAGGGTTTTTTTATGTAATCCTCAGCTCCCGCTTCAAATCCTTTGGCAATCGAATTCAAATCACTCAAAGCACTGATAAAGACTGTAGGTGTTACATCATCGGCATCTCTTAAACTTTTAAGCAGTTGTGTACCTTGCATGTCGGGAAGGTTGACATCAAAAATATACAGATCGAACTTCTTCTCATAAGTTTCGTCAATTGCTTCAGAAGCATTTCTAACCAGAGTCACTTCATACCCTTCCTCCTCCAACAGCTCAAGCAGTGTCTCTCCAAGTTCTCTGTCATCTTCTAAAAGCAAAATCTTTTTCATTTATGTTTCCAACCTCCCATCTTGTCCATATCATTATTTTGCTCTCTCTGCTCCCATCTGCCTTCTTGAGAATGATTTATCATCTCTTTTTCATTTTGCATGTGTT
This sequence comes from Helicobacteraceae bacterium, assembly GCA_027084065.1. GTDB lineage: Bacteria > Campylobacterota > Campylobacteria > Campylobacterales > Sulfurimonadaceae > S012-15. The sequence continues at coordinate 2,418 of JALWLR010000215.1, forward strand.
GCATTTGCTCTTGATGAGAAAATTTCGACATCTCTTCATGAGGGTTAATTATATCTTTATGATCCACATTGAGATGTTTCTTCCTCATTCTTGTTTGTAACTTCTTCAAAACCTCCGCTCTTTGACGTGCGTGCATTGTAGCAAGCTCCTTTTTTAACTCATTCATCAAACGTACACGCTCTTTTTTATCTTTTACACTATAGATATATTCTAATTTTTTGTCTATATCTGTTGCCAATACAATTAACGGAGATAAAAATAAAACAGTTACAATTACACTCAAATACGTTTTATAGTTTTTTTTCATAATGACAGTATGCCTTTTTTTCGTTAGCAGTTTGTAAGTTCACATGCAAAATGCCATAAAAGTGGCAAAGCATAAAGAAAATATTTTGTTATAATCCTTTTGATCGAAAACTTTAAGGAGTGTAACTATGTTACAAATGTCAGACGTTAAAAACGCACATTTTGATTTTTTACAAAAATTTGCAAAAAATTCGAAAATTGCGGGAATTATTTTTATTTTACTAGGTCTTGTCGGGATTGTTTTTCCTACATTCATGTCGCTCACTTCGGCAATCTTTTTTGGCTGGATTTTGCTCTTTTCCGGATTTATGGCCGGATACTTTACATATAACACCAACAAATCGGATTGGCTAGGATGGCTGAAAGCCTTTATTCTTGTTGCATTTGGTGCATTGACCATTGTCAATCCACTTCCAGGAGTCGCAGCCCTTGGACTTCTTTTTGCAATGTATTTTATGATGGATGCTTTTGCCAGTTTCGCACTTGCATTTTCTTCTAAAGGGATGCAAGGATGGTGGATTATTTTGCTAAACGGGATCATTTCAGCTGTTCTTTCCATTTTGTTCATCCTTGACTGGCCGTTTGGATCACTCTTTTATGTAGGGCTATTCGTAGGAATAAGCCTTTTCTTCGATGGAGTTATGCTTCTTACGATGTCAAGCGCCATCAAGAAAATGGAAGAGTAAAGACTACTTTTTTGCAAACTTCTTTTGCAAAATCTTTTTCCCCAGCTCGACTCCGGGCTGGTTGTAGGTATCTATCTCCAGCATCGCCCCCACAAGAGAGGTCAATAGTTCAAAATAGATAAGCAAGACACCTATATTTTGCTCATTTATTTCACTCAGTGTTATCATATCGACCGCTTTGACACCGCTTTGTACAATACTCTCTTTTGTTGCCTCACACTGTGCATTGATAAGTTCACTAAACCCTGCACCGTTTACATAATCTGTCTGTTCTATACAAGTCAGAGAAATCTCTGGAATTTTCAAATCCACTTTAAAATCATCTACCTTGATAAACGTTACAGTCTTGTCCTTAGGTCCTTCTATAATCAATTGTAAAAAAGAGTGCTGATCAATAGAACCAATCAAAGCAATCGGAGTCAAGCCTACACGTTCGTCACTTTTATCTCTTTTCCCAAGACTCTCACCCCATAGCTGCACATACCATTTATTAAACTCTTCAAACATACTCGAATAGGAAAAAAGAATATTCATCCTATACTTGTCTCTGTTTTTGTAGTAGTAGTAGGCTTTATCGACGATATGACACTGATTTCCTTTAAAAAAGCTTCCTAAAAATTTGTCGGCTTCATCTAAAATCGTAAACATATCATACCCGGCAAAACTCAAAGGAACCACTCCAACGGCACTCAAAACAGAAAAACGACCTCCTACGTTTTGAGGAATATGAAACTCCAAAATTCCATGTTCTTTCGCAAAACAGCTTAGACTGGATCCCTCGTCAGTGATGGCAAAAAAGTTGTGCATCTTTTTGAGATCTACATCAAAATAATTTAAAACAGTCTTAAACAATGAAGCTGTTTCTATAGTCGATCCCGATTTAGATATGACAAAAAAACATGCCTCATTAAAACGAATTTTTTCCAAAGTATTCCGTGCTACGATAGGGTCGAGATTTTCAAGATACAAGATCTCCTTCGCATCCGGTGTATAAAGTTTCAACATCGACTCTATCGCTTTGATACCAAGAGAAGAGCCTCCAATACCAATGACGACAATCTGAGTATAGTGATCTTTTTCTATCTCTTTGACTTCCAAAAGTAGTTGTTTGGAAATTTTAGGCAACATGTAGTAACCAACTTGATTACTTACAGCTTCATCTCGAATTTTATCGAAAGCGAGATTTTTTATATCGCTTTCATATACTTTAAACTCCGCTTGAAAATCTATCACTTTCTCAACCTTATCATTTTAAATCGCTCTCCGAGAAACTCAGGCATAATCAGCATCTTGACCTTCTCAAGCTCTTGCTTATAGATATTTTCCGTGACATTTTGCCGCAAAATATCCAAAAGGTTAAGTATACCCATATTGACAAGTGCCACCATCTGAGGACGGAACTCCACCATCTCTACTCCTGCTTCCTCAAAAGCATCTTTAACATGTGCAAAAGTTACATCGTATGTAATGTCACTTTTACCAAAGAGTTCGGCTCTATCAAGTCCCTCTTCAAAAAAAGGAAACACTTCATGATCTTTATAGATACGCAGAGAAAAATCGGGACGAGCTTGCATTTCACCGTAGTCGAAACTCATAAATTCAAATTTTTTGGCACTTTTTGCCATACCGGCAGCAAACTCCTCATATCCCACTGCTATTTCACCTTTTTGTTTATGATAACGCGCTGCTTTAGCAACAACAGTATCATCCTCTATATCGAAATGAACTGCATGTGTTTCATCCACTCTAGCAATTTTCCCCTCATACAGCAGTTCACATGGAAATGCATCGAAGATTTCGTTAGCTATAAAGAATGCCTTCTCACATGAAAGCTCGTTTAAATCTTTATAGTGTGTAAGTTTTACGGCATCGCCGAAACTCTCTGCAAAATAGTTTCGCTGAAACTCCTGAAGAGTCTCAAATCGCTCGATAATGACAAACTCCAACGTCTTTAGCAGTTGAGGGCGCAAAGTGTAAAGAAACTCGACAATATCGGCCAAAAAATAGCCATGATGCGCTCCTATTTCGCAAATGACGCTGTGCTCATCCAAAAATCCCTCATCTATCAGTGAAATAATATGTTTAGCGATAGTTCCACCGAAAAACTTACTTGTACTAACAGATGTATAAAAATCTCCCGCCTTACCGATAGCTTTGTACTGAGTATAGTACCCCTTCTCTCCATAGAGCCATTCATACATATATTTACTAAAGCGCACTCTTCTCTCCCGGTGTGTAGTACTCATATAGTCCAAGCAGCTCAAGCTGTTTGTCAATCTCGAAAATCTGCATGTCCAGCTTTGCCATGTCTGCTGAATTTTGAAGCAAATCTACATCCATTTTCGCCTTGTATCCCGCTTTATAGAGTTTTTTCGTATCGTCTAGAAGCTTCATATAAATAGCATAGTTCTCTTTAGCAAGCATAATTTTTCGCTTAATATTGTTCAAGTTCTGCTCAATCTGTTCATATAAAGAAAGCAGTTCCCTTTTCTTGTCTTCTATGAGTATATTCGATTTGAGATAGTCGATTTTCGAACTCTCTACATCTCGAAATGTATTCCAATCCAACGGCATATTGATACTAAAACCGTAACTATAATAGTTTGTCGGCGGAGGAGAGGGAACACCTGTTCCGGCAAAAGTAGGGTTATCTACCTCATCTCTGTTGTAACTTGCCGTGATGTTTAATGCCGGCAAATACTTCGCAATCGTTACATTTTTTGCATAGAGGTTTTTTTCTCTTTGCGAATCGAAGTATTTCAAAGCGATATTATGTGCAAGGAACTCCTCTTTTGAAACATTCTTTAAATGGGGGATAAATGCCGTTTTATAGTCAATATCACTGAGTGCTTTAAACTTCGATACAAGCTTCTCTTTGCTTGTTTCTAAATCCAATTTTACCTGCTTGACAAGATTGAGCTGAATAATCGCATTGTCTAAAAAACCGCTTTCTAAATTTCCACTTAAATATTCTTGGCGATTTTGCTCTAGCTTGATAGTAGAGTTTTTTATCTGTTTTTTCTGCTTTTGCAGCTGCAATTCACTTCGCTTTATTTGCATCAAGAGAGATATAGCATCTTTTATAAGCCTTCTTTTTTGCATCGTAATGGAGTAGTCGGAGTATTTTTTACTGGCACTTGCAAATTTTATACCGTAGTAGATACCTCCACTTCGAAAAATGGATTGATTAAGCGATATGGAACTGTTTTTTGTAACTTGCGTATTACCGTATGGATCGGATTTTCTGTAACTGTATCGCAGCTGCAGAGGCGAAACCCAAGAGTCTCTTAGTTTCAAAGATTCCGCCTCGTTTTTTTTATAATCCAACTCAAACTCTTTTTGTTTATAGCTGGAAATATAGTCATCTAGCTTTGTAATAGTGTTAGAGTCCCCGGCAAAAAGACTACAAGCCAGAAACAGCGCTGCGGAGTGCTTCAAAGCCCTCATCTATCTCCTTTGTAGAAATCGTAAGCGGCGGCAAGAGTCTTAGCGTATTGCGCCCTGCTTTGAGTACCATCACTCCTGCTTCTTTTGCGTTTTCCAGTATGGCATTGAGCGTATCGGCATCTTTACAGCGTAGCCCGGCCATCATGCCAATTCCCACCTTTTTTGTAAAGAGAGAATCGTGTTCTTTATAAAAACGCTCCAGCACCCCATCGAAATAGGCTATGGTTTCATCAAGCCTGCCGCTGCTTTTTGCTTCGTTTAAAATATCCATAACTTCACAAACTGCACGTGAACTCAAGTAGTTTCCACCAAAAGTCGAACCGTGATCCCCCGCTGAAAAAATCTCTTTTTTGCTTGTCATAACTATACCGACAGGCACACCCCCACCGATTCCTTTTGCCAAAGTGACGACATCGGGTTCTATCTCATACAGATTCGACGCTAAAAACTCTCCGGTTCTGTAAACTCCGGTTTGTACCTCATCTACCATCAGCAGGACATCTTTACTTTTCAATGTTTTTGCTAGCTGTTGTACTTTTTGCTTTTGCAGCGGTTCTACGCCTCCCTCTCCTTGGACGAGTTCTATCATTACACCCACTGTACGCTCATCTATAAGTGACTCAATTTCATCGATGTCTTCAGCATAGACAAAACCATCAGGAAAAGGACCAAAATAGTTATGCATCTTCTCCTGTCCCGTCGCTTTGACGGTCGTAATAGTACGTCCGTGAAACGAGTGCTTGAGCGTAATTATTTTATAGCGCTTTATCTCTCCATCTACTTCACCGTACTTTCTTGCTATTTTAATAGCCCCCTCATTCGCCTCAGCACCACTGTTGGCAAAAAAGCACTTCATATCGTACCCGCTTGTCTCTACCACCTTTTGCGCAGCACGAGCTTGCGGCTCTATATAGTAAAGATTGGAGATATGGATGATATTTTTTGCCTGCTCACACAAAGCATTCGCAAGACGCTCATTTCCATGCCCGACACTGACAACGGCTATGCCACTGGTAAAATCGATATATCTCTTCCCTTTACTATCCCACAATGTAGCATTCTTTCCCTTGACAAACTCGACATCCGTACGTGCATATGTCGGCAAAACGTATTTTGTATCTCGCTCTTTCGTATTCATCTAAACCCTTTTAATTTGTACTTTTTTCTCTTGATATACGGCAGATTTTCCCTCATAGGAGTGCTTGTCCGTCGTTAGGTTGTTTACCCCCGGCGTTCCACTGTAAATCATGACACAATCCGTACGAACATCTTCACTGTTTTTTACAGGTAAAACGACACTTCCTACCTCTGAAACTATTTCTACCTCTTCTTCGTTGGTAAAACCAAGCGCTGGATGAAGATAGACATATTTTTCTCGTTTAAACTGTGAATTGAGTGATGTTTTCGCTTTTGGCGTTATCAAAAAGTAGTCATTCTCCATATCCATCTCAAAATCTATCTCTTCAAGATAGTGAAACTCTCCGTCATCAGTATCGAACCCATCTTTATAAGGAACACTTTGACGCTTTTCCACCTCAATCGTGCCGTCTATTTTCATAACACCGAACTGTTTAAAATGATTCAAGTAGTGCTCTTCACTCTCCAAAGCTACACCAAACGCTTCACAAAGCTGTTTTGCCAAATCATACTCACTTATACCAAAAGGCTCCTCTTTGACTTTAGGCATCTCCAGTAGTGCATTGTGTGAATAGGAGCTTCGTATGTCATTTTTTCCAAGAAAACTTTTTGCCGGTATGACGAGGTCGGCTAAACTACTTGTTTCATTTTCGAACAATCCAAAATAGATTTTATTCTCAACTTTTCCAAAAGATTCTTGCACTCTTTTTGAATTTGGCATTTGTGCAAGAGGATTGGCTCCTTGAACAAAAACCGTCTTGAAATCTTCAAATTTTGTATTGACTTTAGATACTCTTTTTGCGTTTTTCGTAGCAAAAGGAGTTTCAATCCCCTCTTTCGAATTGCCAAGGTATGCAACTCCACACCCCTCTTTTCCAAACCAACCTGCATTGAATGCAAAAGCATCAATAGCACGCATGACATCCGCACCGTCGGCATACTTTTGAATACCGACACCTACAACAATCGCTACTTTTTTATTTTTTATATAATGAAGAATATCTCCTATATCTCCTAACGAAACATCTATCATGTCTAAAATGGCTTTAATACGTACTGTCTGTGTCAACTCATAAAAATCATCAAATTCACTCCCATATTTTTCCAGACACTCCGCATCACACGATCCTTCAATATTTAAAAAACGTGTCAGTAGCAGTGCAAGATAAATATCTCCATGCGGTTTAATCTGCACATGCACATCTGCCATCTTCGCTATATCGGTCTTTACCGGGTCTATTACAATGATTTTTTTATCTTTCAAAAGCGGTAGAAGGTGACTTGAAGTCGTATGCGGATTTCTTCCCCATACAATGACTACTTCACTCTTTTGGATTTCACTCAAAGGCATGTTTTTATTGCTACCGCGACCTTCGATAATACCGGCTTCACCGGCTCCATCACACAGTGTGCCATCTGTCAAAGTCGCTCCATAAGAGGCAAAAAAGTGATCGGTAACTTCTTGCATCAAACCAAAGTTTCCACTGTTTCTGTAGTGAAGAATTTTCTCTTTAGGTGTCGAAGCGATCATATTTTTCAAAATCTCAAGCGCTTCATCCATAGAGATCTCTTTGCCTTTATAGCGTGGCTTTTGGATAAAACTTACTCTTTCATAATGATTCATATGGGGACAAAGAAAACCTTTTGTGTGCCCATCCTTTTTCGGATAAATCTTGTCGTCGTAAACAATTTCACACGCATCATAGCAATCCAGCGGACATGCAGTCAGTATACTCATTTGAACTCCACCTTTACAAGTTTTGAAAAAATTTTCGGTGCATCGATGATAATCTGCACTTTATATTTCGATATATTGACACTATCGGCAATTGAAACACTTCGTGAGGCTTTGTAACTTGTCTCTTTACCGTTTAGAAACACCTTTTTGGCTCGTATGTTTTGCAACTCGTCTGCACCTACATAAATTGTCAGCAACCCTTTGGAGGTATCGGCGACTTTTACAAGAGGTTTTCCCAAAGTAGCCACCTCTCCTTTACGTACAAGAATCTCATACAAAACCATCTCTTTTGGAAATATACGTTTATCTTGGATACTTTTTTTCAAACGAACTATTCTCGCTTCCAAATCAGCTTTTTGCAAAAGGAAATTTTGAACCTCTTTTTGCGTTGCGAGCAGTTGGTTTTTCGTAGCTACAAGATCAAAATAAACAGCATCTTTTTCTGTTTTCGACTTTACTGTAAGTGCTTTGATACTATCGTAGTTCTGCTGCTTTCGTTTCAAACTCTCTTGCAAATTTTCAATGACCTCTGTATCGAGTACGATCATTCGTTTTAAAGTATCTAGTTTTTTGCGTGTCGCTTCCAAATCCGCTTTATCGGTTGTATCATCAATGAGAATTACAGGTTTTTGAACTATTTTTTTTCCAAGAGCATCTTCATCTACAAAGAGAATCTCTCCGCTAACATTAGCTGCAATTGTATAGATATATATAGGTTCCACTTTTGCCATATACTCTTTTGCATGTAGCACAAAACCGACAAGTAAAAGATAAAAAAAGAGACTTGGCTTCACATACTTCCTTTTTTGCCAAACTTTTTCGTCTAGCACAGCATTTTACCATCTCATTATTAAGTAGAGGTAAATGAGTTTTTTATAGAGATTTCGCTATTATATACACAATATTTCTATGCGCTCTTAAAAGAAAAGGGAAGTGCATATTATTAAAGGATAATTCATGTCTGTTTTGGATAATGTCGATGCTGCAACAAACTTGGCAAAAAACAATGAACTGCAACTGCTCGTTTTTCGTGTCAGTAAAGAGGAGAGTTCTTCTTATTATGCCATCAATGTTTTCAAAACAAGAGAGGTCGTCAATGCAAAAGATCACTATCTCACAGAACTACCAGGAGTCAATCCCCTTTTAGAAGGAACAATAGTTCTACGTAACATGCAAATCCCCATTCTCGATCTACCTACGTGGCTTGGCGTTACTCTATCCAATGAAGAAAAAGAGCTCTCTAAGTACCTAATATGTGACTTTAACGGAGTCATCTTAGGGCTTCGAATCAGCTCGGCGTACAGAGTCATCAAAAAAAACTGGGAAGATATGCATGCGCCTGATAGTTATCGCCTTAAAGAAGATGGTGTTGTTATGAACGACACACGACTGGAAGACGGCAGTATGTGTCTTATTTTGGATTATGAAAAATTTCTTGCCGAGGTAATGCCGCAAGCGCTGGTCGATGTCAATGAATCTCCGGCAAATCTCAAAGATCTCAAAATACCCGAAAAACTACGTAACGGCACTACGCTCATAGCGGAAGACTCAAGAACGGCACAGCGTCATCTTATGCAACTCTTTAAAAATGCCGGCTTTAAGTACAAAATGTTCGATAACGGGAAAAAACTTATAGACTACATCTGGTCATTGGAAAATCCTTCCGAAATCCCAGCTGTCATAACCGACATAGAGATGCCTGAAATGAGTGGCTTTACCGTCATAAAAAAGATGAGAGCCAATCCTATGACTAAAGATATTCCTATAATCGTAAACAGCTCTATGACGGGTGATAATAACAAGAGAGAGGCTCAAGGACTTGGAGCGGATGGCTTTATAGATAAAACAAAAAGTCATAATGTGCTACCACTCATCATTCAAGCAATGAACAGCAAAGGAATCCACTGATATTTAGTTTTAGAAGAGTTTTTTTATGAAGCGGCTTTAAAAAACCGCTTCAAAGAAGGAAAAAGTATACTCTATTTAAAAATAGAGATAAGTACACCGGCCGCAACCGCTGAACCGATAACACCGGCAACGTTTGGTCCCATTGCATGCATTAACAGCATATTGGTTCTGTCATACTCCATTCCAACCTTATTCGAAACACGCGCCGCCATTGGAACAGCTGACACACCTGCCGATCCAATAAGCGGGTTGATTTTATTTCCAGGGAAGAGGTTCATAATTTTTGCCATTATGACGCCCGCAGCTGTACCTACGCTAAACGCAACTATACCAAGTACCAAAATTCCAAGTGTATCAGGAACGAGGAATTTGTCTGCCGCAAGCTTACTACCGACACCCAACCCAAGGAAAATGGTCGTAATGTTGATGAGAGCATTTTGAAGCGTATCGCTTAGACGCTCAACAACCCCACTTTCTTTTAAAAAGTTACCAAACATAAACGCACCAATTAGCGGTGTAGAGTCAGGCAACACCAAAATAGCAAGCATCAATACAACAATAGGAAATACAAGTTTTTCCATACGCGATACATGACGAAGCGTCGTCATTTTAATGCGTCTTTCTTTGTCATTTGTAAGTGCCTTCATAATCGGAGGCTGAATAATAGGTACCATCGCCATATAACTATACGATGCAACCGCAATAGCTCCAAGGAGTTCTGGTGCAAGTTTTGTCGCAATGAAGATAGAAGTCGGACCATCTGCACCACCGATGATGGAAATAGCACTTGATTGTTGTAGTGTAAAGTTGAAAATGTCAGTATACTGACTCAATGCA
>JALWLR010000216.1 GCA_027084065.1 Helicobacteraceae bacterium
ATTTTAATGCCCGCCGCGGTTTTGAAGAGGTCAGTGTTCCCGAACTTGTCAATTCCAGAGCATTATATGGAACGGGTCAGCTTCCGAAGTTCAAAGAGGATTTGTACAAAGTGGAAAATCAGGATCTCTATTTGATTCCTACAGCGGAAGTGCCTTTGACGAATCTCTATCAGGATGAAATTCTCAAATCGGAAGATTTGCCTTTGAAGATGACGGCGCACACGGCATGTTTTCGTGAAGAGGCAGGAGCTGCCGGCAGAGATACACGTGGAATCATCCGCCAACATCAGTTTCATAAAGTAGAACTTGTCAGCATTACAAAACCTGAAGAGAGTGACCGGGTCTTTGATGAGATGGTTGCATGTGCTAGCGATATGCTCAAAGAGCTTGGACTGCCTCACAGACTTGTTCAGCTTTGTAGCGGTGATTTGGGATTTAGTGCTGCAAAGACTGTGGATTTGGAAGTATGGCTTCCGGGACAAAATCGCTACAGAGAGATCAGCTCCGTCTCCAACACACGGGATTTTCAGGCACGACGCGCAAAAATCCGTTTTAAAGATGGAAAGAAAAACAGACTGGTACATACACTTAACGGCTCCTCATTGGCAGTAGGCAGAACAATGGTAGCCATAATGGAAAACTATCAAAAAGAGGATGGCTCCATAGAGATTCCAAAAGCACTTGAACCATACATGTAGAAATATACTCCTATTTCTGCATGTAGAACGGAAGGTTCAAAATATTTTTAAGAAATAAGTATATAATTATTTTTCCTCTTTTTCTCCCCATCGCTTAACCGGATAAAGCAGTCCCCTCCTAAGGGATAGCTCAAGGTTCGAATCCTTGTGGGGAGGCCAATCCCCTTTTAAATTACATGTGAGTAAAAAAGTAACATAAATTTGATATATAGTAAAACCTTATAAAACCCCACAGGCTGGCATTTTGCTGCTATCTTCCAGATGTTATAACAAAACGTTATCCAAGAATATCAAAAAAATATCAATATATTTTATATATTTAAGTTTACTACACATTAAATTTAATTATAATTTGATACATGAAAGTTGTTTCAGCCTATTTTGGCAGGAATAAACGCTATTTATCAAAGGACTATAAATGACGAAAATATATTCAATCTTGGGAAGCTTGGCAGTTGCTTCACTTCTATTTCAAGGGTGTGGTGGAGACTCTTCAGAACCAGCAGGTGCAAGTACTGAAGAGAGTGTAGCGCAACAAGCTCTTTCTGGTTTAACACCGCAAAAAGCGGGTGCTTTGGTGCTTTCTGCACAGGCTTTGGAAAAAGTTAAGGAGAAATACGATACGACAAACGCTCAAGAAGCTTTGACAAAACTCAAGCTAGATCTTGCGAATATGAGTGATGAGGAACTTGAAGATCTTTTATTGCAAGATAAAGAAGATTATGTCATAGCAGCACTGGAAGCTTTGAAAGAAAAGGGTAAAATTACGCAAGAACAAATGGATGAGTTTATCGCTCAAAACGATTTGAATGCCGTTTTCGATACGATTATGAAAAATCTCACACAGCCCTCTTCTCGCTCTTCTGTAAAAAAAGGTCTCGGTCTTCTTTCTGGTATTACCGATACTTTAACGGACGGTGCGAAAGATGTCGTCGTAGGCGCTCTCGACACGGAAGTAGGACATGAGGTTACAGGTGCTGCATTTAGTGTTGTTTTGGAGAGTGAGGGTGTAACGGTCGTAATGCTTGATCAGGCAAGAAACTCTGAAACGATTACGCAGATAATGATCGATTCTTTGGGGAACAATTGGGATTTAACTAAAAAAATGTGTCCGATGCTTCAAGAGAACAAAGAGTTTGGAGAGAAGTTCGCCGCACTTGCGGAAGAGCGAGAATCGATGGCACGATTCTTTTTTGAAAATATCGATGGAAATATGTATAACTGTCTAACAGACGCTATGCTTCTTTCAAATGTCGATGAAGAGCATGTAGAAGATGTCCGTCACTCAACAACGCAGTACATGGCTATTTTGATGGATCGTTATGCAGACTACTTTGTAGCTCCAAACAGTGATGCAAGTAACACTTCAGGTTTTGGTCGTAAAGACAAATTCGTAGGTCTTTTGTTTGATACGGGGCTTCCAGTCGAGTATGACAGAGCTACACGAACGTTTACAAATCATGGAGATGGAAACGAGCTTGCAAACGAAAAATTCTTTTATGCTCTATTTAAAACACCGGCTTCGACGTCTAAATTCGTCGATGCGATGAACAAGGTCGATCCTGCTGTTAGAACACAGTTGATGGATAACATCTTTCTTGGCGTCAACGGAGATACAACCGATACGATTCAGGGATATTTGAATATCATCGCTATCGGGAGCGGAATGTATGATGGCATTTACGGTAAAGATGGGGCTCCTGCATATGGGCTTACAAGCTATGCCGGTTCAATGATCGGTTTTGCTATGCTTATTCCAAGTGATCGCTACTTGCCGTATGGAAAAGCGTTTATTAATGCCGGTTATGAGTACGCACTGTTTAACGGTTTTGATGTTTGGGCAGGTGTCGGCGAAAAAGTAAAAGAACTCTGGGAGAATTACGGTACAAATGAAAGTAGTACAGTCTCCGCGGCAGCGCTGCATAAATCGGCAGGTCTTGGATTATTGGGATCAGATTGGAGTGACGATATTACGGATCTTTTCATATCAGCATGGAATTATGCGGATTTAGGAGATTTTACATCATTGCTAGACGGTAACTTCACTGCGGTTGTTGATGGTCTTAGCAGTGAATATGACAAAGCGCTTGATGTCATTATAGATGGACGTGATGATAATGGAACACTTGCCTATCCGACGGAAATTACCAATCCGCTTTTTACCGATAATGATACAGTCTATGGTTTTCACGGTCTTATAGAACTTGCCATTCAAGAAGATCTTGTCAACAGCGGTGCTGCAGATGACCTCGATGCAGCAAAAGAGATGTTCACTCTTCCTCCATTTGAAGATATTACATGGGATTAC
>JALWLR010000217.1 GCA_027084065.1 Helicobacteraceae bacterium
GATAATATAGTTCTTCAGTTCACTCATCGCCGCTTTTATGCCCTTTTTTAAAAAAGATTGTAGCGAATTTGTCCTGAAACTACAGCCCGGCGAACTGTAAAAGTTTCTGCTCGAACATAAAGGCTATGAATGTCGCCATAGCCAAAAACGGAACGAAAGGTACACGCTGCTCTTCAGGTGGACGGTTGCGTACCATCATCATAACAGGCATAGCTAAAAGTGCGGAGAGAAAGACGGCGATGAGTCCCAGTTTCAAACCAAGAAGCGCGCCCATTGTCGCAGCGACCATGATGTCTCCTTCTCCCATCGCCTCTATCATAGGTGTGCGGTCGTAGTGTCTGTTCCACGATGTTTTTGTCTTCAAACCGGCTCTGTAGACTCCGGAAGTCAGATAGTACGAAAGAGCAAAACGAAGCAGCGTAAAACCGCCGGCAAACAAAAGAGCGTTTTTAAGATTTTCAAATATACCCACAAAAGTACCGCCGCTTAGGATGGCAAAGAGTATGGCAAGTAGGTTGAGACTGTCTGGAACCATTTTGTATTTGAAGTCTATCATAGAGAGTGCAATCAGCATCAAAAAGCTCAAAGAGGCAAAAAGAGCCGGCAAAGTCAAAGAGTATTTGTGTACGACAGACATGACGACAAGACCGGAAACAAGTTCGATTATGGGATACTCAAAGGAAATTTTACTTTTACAAAAGGCACATTTTCCTCCCAAAAAAATCCATGAAAACAGCGGAATGTTTTGGTAGAACTTCAGTTTGTGTCCACATTTAGGACAGTGCGATGAGGGAAAGATGATGCTTTCATCTTTAGGGATTCTATAAATGACTACATTTAAAAAAGAGCCAAACACCACTCCAAAAACAAATCCTATGAGTTCTTCCATTATTTGAGTCCTCCAAAACGTCTTTCAATTTTTTTGAATTTATGAATGATCTTCTCCAGCTCCTTAGCGGAGAAGTCGGGCCAGAGTGTATTTAGAAAAAAAAGCTCCGCATAGGCAGCTTGCCACAAAAGAAAATTCGAAAGGCGTTTGTCGCCGCCTGTTCGTATGAGGATGTCCACATCCTCCTTGCAGTCAAGTGCGTTATAGAGCATCTCTTCAGTGATGTTCTCTTTTGTTTTGAGTTTATTGAATGCACGGACGATCTCGTTATGAGAGCCGTAGTTGAGTGCCAATGACTGCACCAAAGCATCTCCTTTTTTCGTAGCTTCTTCTACATGCAAAATGGTTTTTTGCAAGTTGGACGAAAAGGCGCGGATGTCCCCGATGGCTTCGAAACGAATGCCGTTTTTCAAATATGTCGGCAACTCTTTTTTGAGGTACTTCTCAAGGAGTTTCATCAAAAACTCCACCTCAAGTCTTGGGCGTTTCCAATTCTCCGTAGAGAAGGCATAGAGTGTGAGGCGGTTGATCTCATCATTTTTAGCGCAATACTCGGTAATGCTTCGTACAACCTCCGCTCCCGCTTCATGCCCTTTGATTCGCTTGAGTCCTTGTTTTTGCGCCCATCGTCCGTTTCCGTCCATAATAATGGCGATATGCTTTGGTTTGTTCATGTCACTATGTCCAATACTCTTTGTGTTTTTGCCTCAAACAGTGCCTTAATTTGGGTAGAGACTTCTATCTTAAGTTTATATCCCAGTTCGTCGGCATGGTTCATCAAATGTTCTTTCGTCTCTTCAAAGGCAACGTTCATGCGTATCTCTTGCTCGCTGATCACACCGGAAAGTGCTCCTAAATGCGGAAAAAAAGCGTAAAAGTCCAAAAAACTTTTTTTCGTTTTCTTATTGTATCTTTTTTTAAATTGTAAAAGAGCAAAAGTGTCGTAAAATCGCAGTGGAATCGTCACAACATGCTGATAAAGTGAAAGAAGTAACGGGCTAAGTGTTTGAAAGTGCTCTTTTGTCGGAGCGTTTGCAAGCTCTTTTAAGAGAGTTTCTTTAAAACTTGTTAGTGCCTCTTTGCCGGTAAGTACTTTTGCAAGATCTTTTGGCTCAAGATAGAAAGGAAAGTTTTGCAGAGCTATTTTGGGAAGCTTTACAAGATGTGAAAGTGTCGGTTTTGCATCTTTTGTCACTTCAAAACGGGCGAAGTAGTCTTCGCCGGGAGTGAGTTTTTTGTAAGAGAGTGCTTCAAGCGGTTTATCTTTTACTAAAAGAAGATACCTCTCATTACCAAGTGACTTGAGAACTTCTATATTGAGCAGTTTGATGATTTTGGCGCTGCTTTTGGTACTGTTATTTTGAAGTACGTCAACCAAAGAGGCAAGAGTGCTTGCTTGAATCATTCAAGCTCTTTCGCCTCTTGGATAATCTCAAAAGAGAGAGGGAGTTTCTCTTTTGTAGGCAGAAGCTTCTCTTTTGTAGCTGTAATGAACTCCACTTCGTTGCTCTCTTTGCCAAAATCCGAAGAGCTTTTTAGGATGTTTAGGCATACGGCGTCGATCTTTTTCTCTTTGAGCATCTTTTTTGCGTTCTCTTTTGCATGTGCCGCATCCATCTCCGCTTTAAAACCAACCGTTACGATTCCCTCTTTGTCTATGCTTTGGAGGATGTCTATGTTCTTTTTTAGTGTCAGTTGCCACTCATCGCCAAGCAGCTCTTTTTTGAGTTTTCCGCTTTGTGGATGTGCTGGTATATAGTCACTTACGGCTGCTGCCATAAAGAGATAGGGCTTTTTTTGAATGATGTGGATGTGTTCATCACGCATAAGGGTTGGTTTGGAGAGTTTTCCTTTTTTGGCAACGCGAATGCTGTCTTGGAGGTACTCTAGCATTTCGGCAGAGCTTTCTACATCTATCGTGTGCATTCCTTTTGGGAGATTCTCTTCAAAACGTGTAGCTATGAGGTTAACGTCGGCTCCTCTTAGGTATAGAGCCGTTGCCAGTGCAGAAGCCATCTTTCCACTTGAAAAGTTGGAGATGTAACGTACTTCGTCTATTTTTTCTATCGTACCTCCGCCGGTAACTATGACGCGTCTATCTGCCCAGAAAGG
>JALWLR010000218.1 GCA_027084065.1 Helicobacteraceae bacterium
TCCATCCACCGTCTCTTCTTTTTCTGCTGTCTGTTACGACGATTCTATAAAACGGCTGCTTTTTTCTACCCATACGAGTAAGTCTAACTACTGTCATTGTGTTCCTTTTGTTGTGTTAAATATAATGGGAGGTAAAAATGCAGAATAAATGTGAGTTTATCGTGCCTCTTACCGCCCGAAAGCGTATTTACAACCCATAGTCACAGAGGGATTATTCTATGAGTCAAAAACTTTGGACGAATTATAACTGACTTAGAAAAAATTGTCAAATTTTTTAATAAATTAAAACTTGTAATTGAAAATAAGTCTAATATTTTCGACTTTAACATTCTCACTCAGCGATGGTAGTTCTGTCGCTCTTTGGTAAATATACTGCATCCGAACAACCGCTTGAGCAATATTTTTACCAATACCTACTACATATGTTCTATCAAATTCCATTGCATGGTGCTGTAGCTTGAAACCTTCATTCATTACGGCAAAAACCCGCTTACCAAAAAAAGCAGCTGTTCCAAAATGCCAACTCTCATAATGAGCATGAAATTTGAATGCAGAGGTAAAGTAACTCTTTTTTGCATTTTCTGTAAAAATATTTTGATTCTCTTCATCTATGCCGATAAAGAAATTTTCAAAAGTAAGTTTAGTTTTCAATACTCCAAATTTTCTTTTGTAATCAAGTCTCAAGTCACTTTGATACACATCGAAATCATCATAGTTTGTATAGTACTGGGTAAAATTTATACTCCATTGCTTTGTAGGAGAGTAACTTACCCCAGCACCATAGACATCTCCTCCATCGGTAATGGCAATATTATCTTCCAAAACGGTAAGATAGTTGAGATTCAAAGCGAATTGTTCGCTCATCGTATATTTATAAAGAAAAAAGAGTTTCTCTACTCTCAAGTCATCATCAAGCGGCGGCTGTTTTGTTTTTGTCTTGCCATATTCATAAGCAAATCGAACTTCCGAGACACCATAGTGCATATCTGCACCTATTCCGTAAACTTTTCCGCTTATCTTTTGCTTTGAGTGTTCAAAATTAAGGTTTTCAAAATATGCTTGCAAACTGGAATGGATAGGCTGGAATTCAACTGCGTGAAGACTCAACACCATACTGAAGAAAAACAGGGCTTTTTTTATAGACATAGCTATCCTTTTACTATTTTAGTATTAATTAATTGTGGTTATTAATGATTTGCTTTTGGTTATAAAAGGATAGATTTTGGAGGAGCTCTGGTAAGATAGTGCTTTGGGGGCTGCGCTGCTATTTGAGAGGTAAAAACAGTTTGCGGGGTTTCGTTTTTTACTTCAAGGAGGTAGGCTTTGGAAGTTTCAAGCGGTGTGTCGCCAATAGAGAGATTGGAGTTGATCTGACATATCTGGCATTCACTATGCTGTTTTAGATCGTTGTGATGGTGTGTTGCGCCAAGAAAGATCGAAAATGCGAAAAGAATTGCAAAATATTTTCTTATCCATTGGCGCATCAATGTATCTCTACTTCATGAGTCCCGGAGGCATACCGCCACCACCCATCTTGCTCATCATCGCCTGCAAATCTTTCATACCATTCTTGCCGGAGAATTTTTTCATCATTTTACTGGCGTTTTTAAACTGCTTGATCATACGATTGACCTCAACAATATCCAGACCACACCCTTTTGCAATACGTTGCTTTCTTGAATTGTTGAGCAAATCTGGATCTTCACGCTCTTTTGGCGTCATCGAAGCTATCATCGCTTTAAGGTGCTTAAGCTCCTGGGAGTTCTCCATATCGAAGTCTTTGAGCGCTTTTGCCATGCTGCCCATTCCCGGAATCATTCCAAGGATGGACTTCATGCTTCCCATCTTCTTCATCGCTTCCATCTGCTCTAGAAAGTCATTGAAGTTGAACTTTCCCTTTTTGATCTTCTTTGTAAGCTGTTTGGCTTTTTTCTCATCGATGACACCCGCGGTTTTTTCCGCAAGCCCCTCGATGTCACCAAGCCCCATCAGGCGATTGACGATTCGCTCAGGAATGAAGACTTCCAAATCTTCCATCTTCTCCCCGCTACCGATAAAGCGAAGCGGAACCTGAACAAGATGAGCGATACCAAGGGCAACACCCCCTTTGGAATCGCCGTCATATTTTGAGAGGATGACACCGTCTATCCCTATCTGCTCTTTAAAGCTTGTCGCAGTTCTAACAGCATCTTGACCGGTTAAAGAGTCGGCAACATAAAAAATTTCATCCGGTTTTGCCGCCTCTTTGACCTCTTTGAGCTCTTGCATCAGTTCCTCATCGATAGCCAAACGTCCAGCCGTATCTATAAGGACTACATCATAAAGGCTCTTTTTGGCTTTTTCCAAAGCACCTTGAACTACCTCTACGGGATTTTTCGTCGCCTCATCTTCATACAAATCCACTTCTATCTGCGATGTGATCTGTCGAAGCTGCTCCACGGCTGCAAGGCGCTGCAAGTCGGCTGCAACGACCAAAACCTTTTTCTTTTTGCCTTTGAGGTAATTGGCAAGCTTTCCTGTCGTCGTCGTTTTACCAGAACCCTGCAAACCTGTCATTAAAATGACGGTTGGAGGCTTGGATGCAAAAACAAAACCTTTGTTTCCGCCTGTTTCAAGCAGCTTGTAAAGAGTCTTACGAAGTGCGTTTAGGAACTGATCTTTTCCGATCCCCGCCTTTTTCGTCTCAATCTCTACCTCTTTGATGAGCTCACGTACAACCTTATGATGAACATCTGCTTTGAGGAGGGATTTTTTAAGCTCGTTCAGCGCTTTGGTCAGTGCCTTTTCATCATCGTGAAAACGTATCTTTTTTATTGCATTGGTAAAACTATCGGTTAAAGTATCGAACATTTCTTCATTCTCCGGAATCTCTTTTGCGTGATTTTACCCTAAAGTTACTGAAAATCTTTAAAGATTTTCGGCTCCGGGCTTACGAACTCGCGCCCAAGTAGCTTGACTTTGTGCGCATGCAGCATTACACGCTT
>JALWLR010000219.1 GCA_027084065.1 Helicobacteraceae bacterium
TCTATCGGCAGATGAACATTGTAGCGTGCATGAAAGAGCATTTCATCTTTACTCTTTTGCACACCGTCATGATAAAAAGGAGGATTAGAGAGGATATAGTCATAGCGCGTCTGCTCCGACATACTCAAAAAATCCTGCATGTAAATTGTATACTCTATACCGTTTTCGTTAGCGTTTTTCTTTGCGTACTCGACAAACTTCTCCTGCTTTTCAACGGCTTCTAAAGAAATGTTTGGAAAGTCCCGTGCCAAAAGCAAACCGACAATGCCACATCCCGCTCCGACATCGAGCACCTTTCCACGCAATGAAAACCTGCTTGCAAAATCATATAAAAACAAAGAGTCGCTGTTGTAGCAGTACCCCTTTTGTGGCTGATATAACCTCACGCCCACCCTTTTTGGTATAATAACGGCATTATACTCACAAAGGCTTTAAATGATAATTATTCCGGCTCGTTTAGCATCAAGCAGATTCCCAAAAAAGGTGCTTGCCGACATCGGCGGTTTGCCAATGGTGGTTCGCACAGCCCGTGCCGTTTCGGACATTGACAAAGTGGTCGTTGCAGCAGATGATGAAGAGATCATTGAAGTGTGTAAACGCTACGGCATAGAAGCGATGCTTACTTCAACGACACACAAAAGCGGAACGGATCGTATCAACGAGTGCGCCAATATTCTTCATCTCGATGATGACGAGCTCATTGTAAACGTTCAAGCCGACGAGCCCTTCATTGAAAAAGATGTCGTTACGGCACTCTTTGAGAGACTCAAAAAACTTCGACATGCAAAACGTCACTTCATCATGGCAAGTTGCTACAATGCCGTCAACGAAGAAGCGGCACAAGACCCCAACCTTGTCAAGGTCGTTTTGGATGAAGCAAGTAACGCCGTCTACTTCTCTCGTGCTCCCATTCCCTACAACAGAAGCGGCGCTGCAACATACTTCGGACATATAGGCATCTATGGCTTTGACAAAAAAAGTCTCAATGAGTTTTGCAACCTTCCCGACGCTCCCATCGAAGACATTGAAAAACTCGAACAGCTGCGCGCACTCTATCACGGTAAAAAAATCTCCATGGTCAAAGTCGCTTCGACAGGTTTTGGCATAGACACTCCCGAAGATTTAAAACGAGCCGTTGAAATATTTCTTGGCGATTCATAGCAACATGCTGCATCGTCGCTGAGGCACTCATCAATCTCTCTAAAAACATTCCAAATCCATCTACTTTTATAAATCCTTTAGTTTTATGGATTTATAATTATTATAGATGGAACTAATAAAAAGCTTCATCTAAAACCTCTCATAAAGGAATAAAGATGAGAAAGTATATTGCAAATGTAGCAACTTTGTTGCTACTTGGAAGTATAAGTTTTAGCGGATGCGGAAGTGATTCAGGAAGCGAGGAAGAGGGAACTTCTCTTTCAACTGCACCTTTTTTACAGCAGTATGCTCGTGAAAACGAAGAAAATGACGGAACGGGCTTAGATATTGCTTTTTTAGATGGAATAGAAATTCCAAACAATCATGATTATCTTCTTTTTGGTTTTGGAAGCATTGACAAGTACAACAGTGACAACCATGGAGACGATGCCCTCTTTGCACGCATCTCTTCCCAAGATGGCAGTTTGAAAAAAGCGACCTATGTCCGTTATGAGACTTCCGAAGCTAAAAACGATACTGAAAAATACATCAGAAGTGCCATTCTCAGTTATGAGGAGAATGGAGAAAAGATCAATAAAATTCTTCTAGTAGGTACAGCAAGTCCAGATGCTACCTATCAGACAGAGGGGCTACTTGTTACACTTCTTGACGGCAATGGAGAGTATGAGTGGAGCAGACACTACCTCTTATCACAAGGAGAGGGCTTGGAGATTAGTGAAGTAGCAGCGGATGGAGATGGTACATTTTGGGTCGTTGGAAATGGAAGCATCCCTGCGAAAAATCCTGACGGTACTACCTACTGGACAAGACTGGGAATAGTGATACATATCGACGCTAAAACAGGAGAAATCTTACAAGCAAGTCACCTTGGCATCGATGATGGCATTAGCAACTATTTCGATGTTACCGTGGCTAACGATCATGTATACATAAGCGGCTCTTCAGAAGATACAACTGTCGATACCGGCATTAACAGCAATGGATTTAGCGATACCGTCTTACTGCTTGAGCTCAACAAAGATGCTACTCTCGCAAGTGCTACAAAATACATGCAAAAAGAGAAAAGCTTTGGTGAGCGAGGAGAAGGAATTATCTATAAAGATGGCAACATCTATATAGCCTTCGAGACAGCAGGACCTGTTGAGGGAGGCATCATGAAAATAGATGCAGGCTCAACAAAAGAGCTTAAAACAGTCAAACAGCTCTATACATACTACCCCTACTCCTACTATAGAGATTTTGAAATTCATGGAGACACTCTCTATCTTGCCGCTACCAACAGCAGCTTTTACAAAACGAACCTCAATGGAGATTTAGAAAAAGTATCGTGGGTTGAAGGAGGGTGGACTGAATCGCTCTTTATAGACTCTGCAGGCAATATTGTCTCTCTTTCCCATAATGGACTTATTCCAAGAATGACATCTTTTGCTACGAAATTTTCAAATACTTTAGCTACTTGCGGCTTAAATACCACAGTGGCTGATCCTGAAAATCCATCCATAGACATCACTACAAAATGGGTAGCAGAAACAATCGCCCCGACATATCCTACCGTACCGGTTGCACTAGCTACCAACAATGCAGGAGAGTTTGTAACGGGGGATGCCTCTAACATCATAACCCAAAAAAGTCTCTGCTCATCCGAAGATGAGTCTCGCTAAGCATTTGCTTAGTGAGACAAAACGTCTGCATTGAGATTTTCAATATTTTCTCTATTGACTGCAGAAATCCTTTTAAAATCTATAGTTAAAAAACATCTTTTTTGATATAATCTCAATAGTAACATCTTCATTTTTGTGGAGCATTCAAAGGAGT
>JALWLR010000220.1 GCA_027084065.1 Helicobacteraceae bacterium
TCACACGCTATCTTGCAAATGTAGAGCATGAGATAAAACAGATTAAAACAGGTATAATCAACTTGGATGAATTCAACATCTCTTTTTTACAGGTTCAGAGAATTTTCGGCGAAGGTGCGATGACTACGACCATTCTCAACCCGGATATTCCTAGGTCGAAACGTTTAAAAGCACTCTCTGCTTTAGCAGCGCAAATTACTCCGTTGACTCTCAAAATTATTGAACAGACTCTCTCAAGCCCAGATGATGAAATACGCCTTTATGGCTATTCCATCATCAACAAAATAGAAAAACGACTCAATGACGACATTTCAAAATACCTCCAAATCTACAGAGAGAGTGATGACAAAAAGGAACAAAAATATATAGCGGCAAAAGAGCTTGCTTTTTTATACTGGGAATACATCTATACGGAACTCGCCGATGAATCTTTAACCAAAAGTTTTCTCAAAGAGGTAGAAAAATACCTTTTTGAGTCCAAAAACTATTTTTTACATCGTGTACAAACTTTAAAAGAAGAGATCGAAGAGCTTGAAAACACCCTCGAAGCCTTACAGACAAAAGAGAGTATCATTACAAAAGAGGACCTCACCCAAATCAAAAGTTTAAGAGAAAAAATCAAAGAGAGCTACTTACAAGAAAAACACTACAAAAATACCGCTTCGAATCTTTTTGTACTCAGCGGTAAACTCTATATGAAAAAGTCAATCTACGACAAAGCTCTGACAGAGTTTACAATAGCTCAGGAACTCAGTGAAAACGACTCTTCGTTCGTTATTCCCTATCTTGCAGAGATTTACTATATCTTTAGAAAATTCCATATTGTCAAATCACTCTTTCAAAATACACCGATGCTCGCACTCAACCCAAAACTTTACCCTATCGTTTTACAATGGAGAGGTGAGCGATGAGTAAACAAGAGTTTCCAAAAAGTGATCATGTCGATGTTATGCTCTTCTCCGAGGGAACTTTTCCCTACATTAAAGGGGGTGTCTCCTCATGGCTCTATCAACTCATGACTGGGATGCCTGATGTTCGCTTTGGTGTCTGCTTCATAGGTGCAACACGTATTGTAGACGGTAAAGAGCTGCAAATCTCTTACAAATTTCCACCTAATCTCGTTCATCTTGAAGAGTATTTTCTTTTTGAAGAGGATGCTACTACTCAACCAAAAAGAAGAGAGGGCTCAAAAGAGGGATTCGAAGCTATAGAAAAACTCTACAAAGGCTTCAAATCCGAACGTTTTCATCTGCCAAAAGAGCTAGAAGATATTGATTTTTATTTAAAAAAGGTAACATTTGAGGATTTTTTATACTCCAAAAGAGCATGGGATTTTCTCTCAAAAACCTACATGCAAAACTGCCCGGACGTTCCCTTTGTAGACTATTTTTGGACACTTAGAAACATACACAAACCCATTTGGATTTTGGCACAAATAGTCAAAAAACTACCATCGGCAGATATTTACCACTCTCCATCGACGGGCTATGCCGGTTTTTTGGGTGCACTTGCCTCTTACAATGCCGAACGACCTTTTATCTTGACAGAACACGGCATCTATACAAGAGAGCGAAAAATCGACCTGCTCTCAGCAGACTGGATCGAGTACAAAAAGCCGGCCTTGCTGCAACAACCCGAAGAGTACAACTACATAAAAAAAATGTGGATCGATTTTTTTGAAAAGATAGGACTTTTTTGTTACAACAGAGCAAATATGATCCTCTCGCTTTTCAATGGTGCACGCAAAATTCAAATAAGCTACGGTGCAGATGAAAACCGATGTTATGTTATACCAAACGGTGTCGATGTCGATGGTTTCAAAAAAACACTCACACTTCGCCCTAAAGAGCAAAAGCCGATTATTACCCTTATTGGACGAGTCGTTCCCATCAAAGACATTAAAACCTACATTCGTGCGGTAAAGGTTGCATTGGAAAAAAACCCGGACATAGAGGGATGGATTGTCGGTCCCGTCGATGAAGACCCTGAATACTTCAACGAGTGTCAGGAGATGGCAGTATCTTTGGGGCTAAAAAAAGAGAAACAAAAGTTTCAAGGAAACATCAGTGAACTCTCCAAAGAGGAGCTCATAGCACATCCCGATAAAATCAAGTTTTTCGGTTTTTCCAATGTCAGAGAAATTCTTCCTCTTTCTGCATTGCAAACATTGACATCGATCAGCGAAGGCATGCCGCTGGTCGTTTTAGAGGGATTTGCCGCAGGTGTTCCTTGTGTCGCTACCGATGTCGGAAGCTGTAGAGAGCTTATAGAAGGAGGCATAGATGATGAAGACAAAGCTCTTGGAAAAGCGGGAGCCGTTACTACCATTGCCAATCCATCTGCATTGGCAAACGAGTATGTTCGATTTTTGGACTTTTCTACACCACTTTGGAAACAGGCACAAAAAACGGCTTTAGAGAGGGTGGAAAAGTACTACAGAGAGGAGTTTTTTCTTAATGAGTACCATGACATCTACATGCAGGCAAAACCTTGCAGTTGGCAGGAGTTTTACAAAAAAGTTTTTTTGACCTATAAACCGGGGAAAATCCCATTCAACAAGCAGATAGCCAAAAGAAATACTATAATACGCTTTATAGATCCTAAACAACAACAGGAGAATGAATAATGGCAGGTATAGGATTTGAGCTGCGCAAAGCACTCAAAGAGGATCGACTCCTTTCATATGCCAAAGTATACGGATATTCGGCTATTTTGAGTTCTGGCGCATGGGTTATCTCCATCATCGCCATTCTCATCATAGGTTTTTTAAATATCTCAGGAAAAGGAGAAATCCATGACGCTTCACGCTATCAAGTCGTTGTAACGTACGCCATTGCACTAGCTTCTAGTCTTATCATCACGGGTATTTTGCAGCTTCCTTTTACCCGCTATATTGCCGATCTTATTTTTAAAAAGAAAGAAGAAGAGGTTCTTCCCTCCTATTTCGGCGCTATATTTCTT
>JALWLR010000221.1 GCA_027084065.1 Helicobacteraceae bacterium
CCGCAAAAACCAAAGTGCCAGAAGTTATGAAAGAGTTTGGCAAACCTTACATTGCAAGAGATGTTTTTTTAGATCATAAAGGCGATATAGCCTCTATCCAAAAGCAGATAAAAACCGCTGTTAAAACGGCAAAGAAGTATGGCAGCTGCATTGCCATAGGGCATCCACACCCAAATACCATTATAGCGCTGGCACGTTCGAAAAAACTACTTCAACAGGTCGATTTGGTCTATATTTATGAACTACATTGAGCAGATGGATTTTTTAAAAAATACTTCTTTGGAAGATAAAAAGATCTACTACAAAGGAGATCTTGAGTTGCTTCAAAGAAGAAAAGTCTCCATAGTTGGGTCTCGCAAACCGACCTCGTATGCACGAAATCTTACGTTCGATCTTGCAAGCCGGTTAGCCAAAAGCGGTATTGTCGTTGTCAGTGGCGGTGCCATAGGCATAGATGCCGTTGCACACAAAGCAGCCGGAGCGGAAAATACGATAATGGTCGCTGCAACCGGATTGGATATGCGCTATCCGGCTGTGAATAAAAAACTCATAGAAGAGATAGAGCAAAAAGGGCTTGTGCTTTCACAATTTGAAGAAGGGGTACGAAGCAGGGCATACCATTTTCCGCTTCGAAACGAATTGACCGTAGCACTGGGAGAGGTACTTATAGTCTCCTATGCCGATTTGAAAAGCGGAAGTATGCATAGTGTCGAATATGCAAAAAAGCAGGGAAAAAAAATATACGTACTTCCACACCGACTAGGAGAGAGTGAGGGAACCAACGCACTTCTTGCCGCCAAAGAGGCAGAAGCTATTTACGACATAGAGGAGTTTGTCGTCGGCATTGCGGGAGAGCAAAGAGCAGCTAGAAAGAGGGTTGAAGATGAGTTTTTGAATTTTTGCAAAAATAGACCTACATACGAGGAGGCGCAGCTACGCTATGGTGCGAAGCTGTTTGAGTATGAGCTTGCCGGAAAAGTCGTCATCAAAGAGGGGCGTGTCTTTTTAGCTTAGGCTATATAGATTTTGTAGTCGCGAATAGCTAGAGTGTATTTGAGTTTGAGATCTGGGAAAACGGTTATGGGGTTTTCAGTTACTTCTAGTGTCCGTATGCCTGCATATTCAAGACAGAGCTTTTTGTAAGGATCTGTCTGATTTGTTTTTTGCATGTAGCCTTTGATGCTTTGAAGTGTGATATGTAAAAACTCCAATGCGCTTAGACGCATAGACTCTTTGAAGCGCTCTATCTCCTCTTTGTCGCTGAGCGTAAGGTTTATGTGTCGGCTGATGTGCGTCAAGGCATCGAAGGCATGGTCGAGCGCGCGCTCTTTTGAACGTCTGTAGAGGTGCTTTTCTTTGTTGTTTGCAAAATGTCTTTCTTCAGCTTTTTGAAGTAGCGTATAGATTTCATCGTTGAGTTCGATGCACTGCAAAAGCGCTTTATATTCGGAGGAGAAGGCATTGATGTTTGGGTGGGCCCCTTTTTTGTCGGGATGGATGATTTTACTCTCTTCTATGTCGGCTATGGTTTGAGCGAGTTTTTGCAGCAGCTCTTCATACGTGGACGTGCTTGCGAGAAACTTCTCTTGATTTTGCTGCTCTCTTGCTTTTTGGATGATTTTTTTCAGCTCTTTTACCGCACCGCTGTTTTGCATGGGTGCGCCTTTGTAATCAAAAGCGCGCTTTAGCACCAGTGTTCCGAGCTTGGCACTCTTTTTTAAAAAGTAGAGGTACTCATCGAGTGTTATATCTCTTTCAAAAATATACTGGAGCTTTTTGAGAGTCTCTTCCATGACCTCAAGTGGAGTTTCATCATAGTAGATTTCATACTTTTTAATAAACAGTGCAAGATAAAGAAAATTTTTGAGCATTGCATGATTATGCGTTTTCATATACTTTTCCTAAAGTGTAATCTCTTTTTGCATGTAGCAGTATAGCACACTCATTTAGAGAATGAGCATCGCATCGCCGTAGGAGTAGAAACGGTAGCGGTTGCGTACAGCCTCTTCATAAAGCTGCATCGTCGTCTCCAGTCCCGCAAAAGAGGCAACAAGCATAATAAGTGTCGATTTTGGCAGATGGAAATTTGTCAGTAGATGATTTACACGCACGGGAGGATTGTTGGGATGGAGAAAAAGGTTTGCTTCGCCGCGTGGACGTTTGGTTCGTGCGTAGAACTCTATCGTGCGGGTAGAGGTCGTTCCGACAGCTAAAACAGGTTGAGATGAGTCAAGAATTTTTTGTGCTTTTTGCGCTATTTCGTAGTATTCGGAGTGCATGGGATGGTCGGTAATGATTTTTGCATCGACTGGTTTGAATGTGCCGCTTCCTACATGCAAAGTAACTTCCGCCGTATCGTAATTTGCCACTATGCGCTCATGCAACTCTTTTGTAAAGTGTAAAGATGCCGTTGGAGCAGCGACTGCTCCCTCTTTTTTTGCAAAAACGCTTTGGTACTCCTTTTCATCGAGGGACTCATCTTCGCGTTGGAGGTAGGGAGGAAGCGGAACATGCCCTATGGTGTCTATGATAGGGAGCAACTCCTCAAAACGAAGAGGTGCGCCATGTAGAAAAAAGTGCACGTCACGACTTCCATCTTCATGGAGGCGAACAACTTTGGCTTGAAGATTTTTTTCAAAATGAAGTATACTACCTTCTTTGATTCGTCCACGAATATAGACATTGACATCGTATGCGCCAAGGGGGCGGTTGATGAGCAATTCCACTTTGCCACCGCTGCTTTTATGACCGAAAAGACGTGCTTTGATCACTTTTGTGTTATTGAAGATCAAAGCGCTCTCTTTGGGAATGAACTCCTCTATATTTCGAAAAACAGTGTGGGTAATTTGTTTGGTTTTTCTATCATAGACAAGCAGCTTCGCGCTGTCTCTGGGAGAGGCTGGGTAGGTAGCTATGAGCTCCTTGGGCAGTGAGAAGTCATAGCTTTGCGTTAAAAG
>JALWLR010000222.1 GCA_027084065.1 Helicobacteraceae bacterium
TTTTCCACTTACGGTGCTGTTGGTTTCCGGTGGACATACACAGCTTATGGAGATGAAGAGTTTCGAAGAAATTACAACCGTCGCCAAGACTATGGATGACAGCTTTGGAGAGAGTTTTGACAAGGTAGCGAAAATGATGGGTCTTGGATACCCAGGCGGACCGCTTATAGAAAAACTTGCCAAAGAGGGGGACAGAAAACGCTTTTCCTATACGATTCCCCTTTCTCAGTCGCCGCTTATCGCTTTTAGCTACTCCGGACTCAAAAATGCCGTACGCCTTTCACTGGAGAAAGTTTCCAAAGAGGAGCATAAAGATGTAGCGGCGAGTTTTGAGCATATAGCAACAATGCACCTCATACAAAAGCTCAAGAAGTATTTTAAAAAGCATCCTCCAAAAAACTTTGCCATTGTGGGTGGAGCAAGTGCGAACCTTTACTTACGTGAAAAAATGGAGGAGCTGTTACGCCCCTATGGAGCAAAACTACTGCTTAGTGATCTTGCTTATTGTTCCGACAATGCCGCGATGATAGGGCGTGTCGGGGTAGAGATGTATAAAAGAGGACTTTTTAGTAAGCTGGAGAGTATAAAAAGTGAACCAAAAAGTTCTTTATAGTCTTAAAGTAAACTTATATAAAACAAACCTTAAAGCTATTAAGAGTAAAATTATCGGAATTCAACTATACTTCTTTCATCAAATAATAATAACAAAACATAAGGAGCCAAAATGGCAACTACAAAACTAAAAGGTAACGAGGTAAATCTCGCAGGAAACGAAGTAAACGTTGGAGATAAAGCTCCAGAAGTAACAGTGGTAAATTCTGACGGTCTTGGAGACAAAGTTGTCGGTGGTGCACAAGGTAAAAAACAACTTATCGTTGTCGTTCCTTCTCTTGATACTCCGGTATGTGCTACTGAAACAAGAAACTTCAACGCAAAAGCTGCAGAGCTTGAAGATGTTGATGTAACTGTTGTTTCTATGGACCTTCCATTTGCTGCAAGCAGATTCTGCTCTACTGAGGGAATTGAGAACCTTACAGTAGCTTCTGACTTCAGAAACAAAGATTTCGCAAACGCTTACGGTGTTCTCATCGCTGATGGTCCACTTGCAGGTGTTACTGCAAGAGCAATCTTCGTAATCGATGAAAACGGTGTTGTAACATACAAAGAGATCGTTCCTGAAATCACTGAAGAGCCTAACTACGACGCAGCTTTGGAAGCAGCTAAGAAGTAATTTTTCTTCTACTTGGGCATCCTTTTGGATGCCTTTTTCTTCTCTTTATATTCTCTACTACTAACACTTCTTCTATAAACTTTGCTATAATACTCCAAAACGAATTGGAGATATAAAATGAAAAAATTATTGACTTCACTCTCTTTGGCGACACTAGTCACAATGAGTGCCAATGCTGATTTACTGCGTGTGGAAGCAGGTGCTGGAGCATGGCAGCAAACACCAAGCGGATATGCGACACGAACGGATGAAGATGGTGTATTAAAACTTAATGGTACCTATGTCAGTGACGAAAAAGATTCGACGGAAGTATATGCATGGGTATTGTTTAAGCACTTTGTACCGCTTATTCCAAATCTTCGTTTAGAGTATGTCAGTATTCACGATGAAGGGCAAACAAGCGGAAGTGTAGGAGGTTTACCAATTGGTACCGGTGTTACTGCACCAACTACAATAGATGTGGATGAATATGATGTAATTCCTTACTATAATCTGCTTGATAACACATTTTGGATTACTTTGGATGTAGGCTTGGATGTGAAATTCATCCAAAGCAAAGCAAATGTCGGAGCAGTAGGAGCATTTGGCGGGTATAGTTCTGATGACTCCAGTGTCATTCCGCTTCTTTATGCACGAGGGAGAGTACAGGTTCCAACAACAGGTTTGGGTGTTGAAGCGGATGTGAAAGCTATATCAGACGGAACAAACACCTTTTACGATGCCAGAGCGAAAGTGGACTATACGTTCGATATTTTCCCTCTCATTCAACCGGGGATAGAGATAGGTTATCGCATACAAAAAATGAAAATAGATGATGGTTCAACTCAAGTTGATTTGGATTATCAAGGCGTATATGCCGGTGCTATGCTTCGCTTCTAAGCGAAGTGCTATCGGCAATGCTGAAAAAGTAAGTCGGAAAAAAGAATCTTTTTTACACCTTCACTGGCAAACCCTATATACAGATAGTTCGAATCGTAGCGTACGGAGGTAACCTGTGCCAATGATGTCGGATCATCCGCGGTTGCAAAATACTCTACCCCACAAAGTTCCGGATTGTAGCTGCTGTCAAGACGTATAATCTTCACTCCTTTAAATCCATCGGCAAGAATGATGTAGTTTTTGTTTGCCGGCGTATTGGCAATAGCGATGTCTGAAAAATAATCCTTTGTACTTCCTTCCATCATATAATCTGCCGTAAAGGATAGCGTTTCATTGTTCGTTATATCATAAATTTGCAGTCCCTTGTCGGTTGTTACAAGCAGTTCGTTACTGTTTGGAAAAAGAGCCATTTTATAAGCTTCTGCACTATCCTTTAAAGTAAAGAGTGTTTTGGAAATATCAATATCAGCTTGAGTCGGTGTTTGTGTTTTGTAGCGTGTTATGCCGGCATCTTTATTGGCAACATATAAAAATGAACCGTCGTCACGAAACAAAGAGGAGACGCTGTAGCCGCTTGAGTTGCGTATGAGTGTAGCATTGATATCGATGGGTCGTGTCAGATTGCAGTCGGTAAATATATCTTTGGCATTGATAAGATAAAACCCTTTGTCTTCGGTAGAGATACCCAGAAGACGTTTATTCTCACTCAAAGAGACAAAACCACTCATAGAAACTATGCCGACATCACTGAGATTTTGTTCGATATTTTCGGCATCATAGAATTTTGATATAGTTGGAAATTGCTGTATTGAGCAGCAGTT
>JALWLR010000223.1 GCA_027084065.1 Helicobacteraceae bacterium
TGATGAAATTATTCCTTTTAAAGAAACGAATTCGACCTATAACGCTATGAAAGAAAAAGGAGTAGATGTTGTCATGACGGCAATACCGGATGCCTATATACCGGCTGCAACGCCTTCTAATCCTTTCATTCATAGTCGATGCGGCGAAACGGCGTACAATCTTGCACTGAAGTGGTTTGACGATATAAGACGAGGAAAGGAGTGATATTATGAAGAAGATAGTCTATGCAAGTGTGTCGTGTGTAGTGGCTGCAACGGCACTTTTTGGCGGGGGGTACAGAATCCCGGAGGTTTCGACAAATGCTGTTGCTTTGTGCGCTGCAAATACTGCACATGTTCACGGCGCAGATACTGCTTATTATAACCCGGCAAATATGGTTTTTATGGATGAAAAAAGAAGTACGGTCGAAGCGGATATGCTCTTTATTCATCTTGATAGTGTCGAGTACGAGGGACGTAACGGCGGAAGACATGATGGAGTCGATATAGAGTCGCAGGAGGAGTCGTTTGCTTTGCCGGAGTTGCACTATGTCTCTCCCAAACTGGGCAAGAACGCTCGTGTTGGATTGAGTATAGTCATCCCCGGAGGACTCTCCAAACGATGGAGTGATTCTCCTGCAAAAGAGTATGCCAAAGAGTTTACGCTTGAAATTGTCGAAATCAATCCCTCTATGGCAGTGCAGCTAACACCGACATTTGCTGTGGGTGCAGGTATACGTTTGGTTTACTCCAAGGGCATTGTAAAAAGTGAAGGGGCGGCTTCGCGAGATATGAACGGCGATAACATGCAAGTAGGCTACAACCTTGCTCTTAGTTACAAGCCGACCAAGCAACTGGAGGCGGCAGTTACCTACCGCTCCAATGTGATGATGGATGAAGCGGGAAGCGCCAAGCTCTATGTTGGAAATGCACTCGTTTACAACGGAGGTGCAGATGTCTCTATACCGCTTCCTGCCATTTTCAAAGCGGCAGTTGCATACACCTTTGCCGAAACGACAACGATCGAGTTTGTTTTTGACCGTACATTCTGGTCCAAATACAAAGCGCTAGATTTTAATTATGTTGGGAGTATTCCGGGAATTCTCAAGCCCTATTTTGATGATCCAATTCCAAAAAAATGGAAAAACAGCAATGCATACCGCATAGGAGTAACACACCTGTTAGATGAAAAAACGACACTGATGGCGGGAGCGGTATACGACAATACACCGGTTCCGGGTTCAAGTGTCGGATTTGAGTTGCCAGATACGGATTCTTTTGCTTTTTCACTGGGAGGACGCTATAAAATAGATGAAAATTTTGATGTCGCTTTGGCAGCTCTTTACTCTATGCATGAGTCCAGAGATGTCAACAACCGTGCACTTGACGGCGAGCTCTCAGATGGAAATGTCTTCATTCTTTCTGCCGGAATCGAGTACAGATTTTAAACAAAAAAAGGCGCATTTTTTGCGCCTTCAATAAAGTTCAATGCTTTCATCCTCTTTCTCTTCTATTTGCTGACTCTTTTTTAAAGGCTGTATGAAAAACGTTTGTTTGGTCTCTTGCTTGGATTTATCGTAAAAACGTATAATCGCAAACCATCGCTTCAGAGGTACGCTTAGAAGTGTATTTTGCTTAGAAAATGTAGGTAGTAGCTGGGGAGCGATGCAGAGGTCGATACTTCCATCTTCGTTTTTTACAAGAGAGGGATCATCGCTTTGACGATAAGGAAACGGTTCAAGACTGTTTTGCATCATCGATTTCGTTTGGGTATCGTAAAGAGTGACACTCCATTTTCCCAGGTTTGGAGCTATATGGAGTGTATATTTGTTGGCTCCGTTAAAGGTGGTGTTGCCATCAGAACTTTGCAGTATAAAAGCCGACACATTGTTTTCTTGCAGAGCTTTTAGTTTGGAAAGGTGCGGGGTGTTTTTGGCAATAACTCCAGCACTCACTGCCGCTTCTTGCATGGCTTGTCGCATGGTAGCTTTTGGTTGAAAAGGTTCTCCTTTTTGTATGCCTAAAGCGCGGAGTTTTTTAGATTGTGTGTCGGATGCGACATCGCGTTGGGTTATGGTATGGAGAAGCTTGAAAAAACGTGCACTTTGCGGCACAATGGCAATACTTGTCTGGTTGGAAGTATCGATAAATTCAAGAGCTATCGAGAGATTGCCATCACGTTTTGCATGTAAAGTTTTGGGAATTTTTGAGAGATTTGTATCTCGTGAAAACTGCATGAAAAGGTAACTGTAGTGTGTCGCTACTGAGAGTTTTTGTATCGGTTCTTGCTCTATTTTTGTGACATTTGTTTCTGCCGTATTGTTGTCTTCAAAGAGCGAAAAAAGCTCTTCTGTCGTGATATTTTCCTCTTGGAGTATGGTTGTGTCGTTGTTTTCGTTTTGCATGCAGGAGAGATTGGCATCATTTGAGATGATGCAGTAGTTTGTATCGGCTCTAAGAATGCCAACCTCTTCTCCCCAGCTATCAAGCAAAACGGCATGGTTCAAAGAGTCGGGCATATGCAGACTTAGAGGATGCTCGTTCGTTTTTAAAAGCATAACGGCATAGACACGCTGTGGATCAAGCTTTGGCCAAAGTGTTTTTGCATGTAAAGGGGAGTATGTCCACACAACCTCTTTGTTTGGCTGTAACGACAAAGATCGGCGAACCTCTTCAAGCCACACCGCTTCATAATTTTCAAAATAGCTTTGAGAGAGCTGCAAATAGCGGAGTTCGTTTTGAATTTTCTCTTTTGTTTTGGGTGCAGGTACGCCGTCATCGAATGTAAGGGTACCAAAGTGAGTCTCTAAAGTAGGTTTTGTAAAAACGTCCAAAGGAAGCGGGAGGGTGTACCCTTGCGGGATCGATTTTGCCGACAAAGCGGAGGCGAGGAGAAAAAGAGCCCATCGTTTCATTAGCTGCCTTTTTTTAAAGGTATAATACTCCAATATATTAAATTTAAAGCAACGACACTGTATGCTTATGAGAAAAAACGGAAAAGTGATGAAGAGCGAAACAGAGTTTGAAGAAGCGGTACGCACGATGATGCGATACGTAGGAGAAGATCCGCAAAGAGAGGGACTTCTAAGTACACCAAAAAGAGTCAGAAAAGCGTATGAGTTCATTTTCGGCGGTTATAAGCAAGACGCGAAAGCAATTTTGGAATCCGCACTTTTTACAAGCAGTAACGATGAGATGGTTCTTATAAAAGACATCGAATTCTATTCTACATGTGAGCACCATCTGCTGCCGATTATCGGTCGCGCCCATGTTGCCTACATCCCTAACGGCAAAGTGGTCGGTCTTTCGAAAATTCCGCGAGTCGTCGATGTTTTTGCTAGGCGCATGCAGATTCAAGAACAACTCACGGAGCAGATTGCCGATGCTATCATGGAGACGATAAATCCAAAAGGGGTGGGTGTCGTCTTGCAGGCTCGTCACATGTGTATGGAGATGAGAGGTGTCGAAAAAATCAACTCTACAACGACATCTTCGGCACTTCGGGGACTTTTTAAAAAAGATGAAAAAACAAGAGCGGAGTTTTTCGCTTTGATAAACTCTCCTGCAGGAGGGCGCTATTAGTCTTTCATCCATTTCTGAAAAACTCTCAAAAGGGAAACTCTCAGTCGCATTTGGAGAGATTAGAAAAATAAACGCCACAGTTATCATTGCATCGGGTTTGAAAGTCGGCATTGGCGATATGGTTCGCATTGTTTCCAAAGAGGGCGGAGAAAGCGTCGGTATGGTAACGGAACTTGACGGCAGAGACTTTTTCATAACTCCTTTTAGTTTTGTCGAGGGGCTAAAAACGGGCGATAAAGTCTATTTGGATCAGAGTGGTTTGAACATTCCAGTCGGTGAAGAACTGCTTGGACGAGTAGTTGATCCTTTTATGCGACCTGTTGATGGCAAAGGAGAGATTGCCGCAAGCCATATGGAGCCTATTATAAAGCCGCCTATCAAGGCGATGAAGCGCGGTATGATCGATGAGGTTTTCAGTGTCGGTGTTAAAAGTATCGATGGATTGCTTACATGCGGAAAAGGGCAGAAGCTGGGTATCTTTGCCGGAAGCGGTGTTGGGAAATCGACGCTGATGGGGATGATAGTACGTGGAAGCGAAGCGAGTGTGAAAGTTGTCGCACTCATTGGAGAACGTGGGAGAGAAGTACCGGAGTTTATCGAAAAAAATCTCGGCGGCGATTTGCATGACACGGTTATCGTTGTAGCGACAAGTGATGACAGCCCTCTGATGCGAAAGTATGGTGCATTTAGTGCGATGAGCGTAGCGGAGTATTTTAAAAATCAAGGCAGAGATGTACTTTTTATAATGGATTCGGTAACACGGTTTGCTATGGCACAGCGTGAAATAGGTTTGGCTTTAGGGGAGCCGCCGACGTCGAAAGGGTATCCTCCTAGTTCGTTGACACTGCTGCCGCAGTTAATGGAGCGTGCAGGTAAAGAGGAGGGCAAAGGCAGTATTACCGCATTTTTTACCGTACTAATCGAAGGAGACGATATGAGTGATCCCATCGCGGATCAGTCCCGCTCTATACTTGATGGACATATTGTTCTCTCACGTGAACTGACTGACTTTGGCATCTATCCGCCCGTACATATTCTTAACTCCGCTTCACGGGTCATGAACGACATCGTCTCCAAAGAGCATGCCCTAGCGGCACGAAAATTTCGCAGACTCTACACACTTTTAAAAGAGAATGAGATGCTTATTCGCATAGGTGCATATACGAAAGGAAGTGACAAAGAGCTAGATGAAGCCATAGAAAAAAAAGGAGAGATGGAGGCGTTTTTAGTTCAAGAGGCATCCCAAAAAGTTCCCTTTGAGCAAACTGTCGAAATGCTCGTTTCCCTTATGGGTATCGAAGAGTCAAAAGAGCCTTTGGGTTGAGGCTTCAAGGGTCGTTATAATTTTTTCGCTATAATGGCATCAAAAAGTTACAATAGGAATGCCAAAGATGCTACTTTTTACTCCTGGGCCGACACCCGTACCGGCAAACGTCAGAAACGCGATGGCCGGCGAGACTATTCATCACAGAACACCGGAATTCGAAGCTATTTTTGCAGAGGCGAGAGAAAAGCTGTTTGCGTTGATGCAAACCGATGAGGTCGTTATGCTTGCAAGCACGGGAACGGGTGCGATGGAAGCTGCCGTTACGAATCTATGTGCAAAAAAACTTTTAAATGTCAATGCCGGAAAGTTCGGAGAGCGTTTTGGAAAGATAGCTAAAGCGCATGGGCTTGGAAACATTGAGTTGAAATATGAGTGGGATACCCCTGCAAAAGTGGAAGATGTTATGGAGGCTTTGGAGAAAGAGTCCGACATCGATGCTGTTGCTATTCAAATTAGTGAAAGTGCAGGAGGCTTGCGACACCCGGTAGAGGAGATCGCCAAAGCGATAAAAAGCAAATACCCGGATGTGATGGTCATTGCAGATGGTATTACGGCCGTAGGCGTGGAAAAAATCGATGTTACCCATATCGATGCGCTTATAGCAGGGAGCCAAAAAGCGTTGATGCTACCTCCTGGACTTGCGATTGTCGGTTTGAGCCAAGCGGCTATTCAAAAGATAGGCGAGGGCAAAGGCTACTATTTTAATCTAGCCAGTGAAATAAAAAAACAGCGCCAAAATACAACGGCTTATACAGCGGCAACGACACTCATCATAGGTTTGCGAGAAATCTTAGTAACGATAGAGCAAAATGGTGGATTGGAAAAACTGTATACAGATACGCAAAAAAGAGCACAAGGCGTTCGTGCAGCGATCCAGGCTTTAGGGTTGCATATCTATCCGAAATCTCCAGCAAACTCTATGACGACAATCGATGACGTACATGCAAAAGAGATTCGCGATATATTGAAAAAAGAGTTTGGTGTCAATGTTGCAGGTGGACAGGATCACCTCAAGGGAAAAATCTTCCGTATAAACCAAATGGGGCTTATCGAGCCGTATGAGGCTGCATGGGTCGTCAATGCCGTTGAGCTTGCATTGGATAAACTCGGTAGACGCTCCTATGAGGGTACCGCAAACAAAATTTTCAACGAGACTCTTTATAAAGTGAAACAATGATACTAGAACATGAAATTCCGCAAGGAAGCAAACTCTATTTTGGAGACTCCGCACGTCTTAAACGCCGTATTGAAAATATTGCGAGTGATGTTTTGTATGAAAATGGATTTGAGGAGATAGTAACGCCTCTTTTTTCTTATCATCAACACCACTCCATAGCTGATGAGAAGGAGCTCATTCGTGTCAATGACGAAAAAAACCACAATATTTCACTTCGAGCTGATTCGACGATAGATGTCGTACGACTTATACAAAAACGGCTTGGTCGTAATACGACGCAAAGAAAATGGTTTTACATTCAGCCTGTTTTTACCTACGCGACGAACGAGCAGCATCAAGTTGGAGCAGAGAGCATAGAGGATGAAGATTTGACATCTATGATCAACCTTGCAACGCAGATACTCCAAAAGCTACAAACAAAGCCATTGCTGCAAATCTCCAACATTAAAATACCGCAGATTCTGAGTGAAATGTTTGTAGAGTTGGAGCTTGATGATTTTAGACATCTTAACATCGACAAGATGCTTTCGCTCAATGTCGACTGGCTGACACGCTTAGTCTATTTGCAACATGCAGATCAACTCGATGAAGTTATCGAGCTGGCACCGCAGCCTATAAAAGAGGAGCTACTTCGCTTAAAAGAGCTTGCTGAAGGTATTTCGTACGATGCTCTTGTCATTGCACCGATGTATTATGCGAAAATGCTGTATTATCATAAACTCTTTTTCAGAGTGATTGAAGGAAACGAAGTCTATGCGCGCGGCGGAGAGTATAAGGTGGATGAGCAGACATCGGTAGGATTTGCGATTTATACCGACGAACTAATAGAAAAAATAGGAAAGAAGTAAGATGGGAAAAACACAAGCGGATTTGATAGTAGGTATTCAATGGGGAGATGAAGGAAAAGGCAAAATCGTCGATATGCTTGCACAGAAGTACGATATGGTTTGCCGCAGTCAAGGCGGGCACAATGCGGGACATACAATTTGGGTAGATGGAGTTCGTTATGCGCTTCATCTTATTCCATCGGGTGTGCTCAATCCAAAAGCTATTAATGTCATTGGAAACGGTGTCGTACTCTCTCCGGCTTCTATCATTAAAGAGATGGAACAGTTTGAAAATCTGCAGGGGCGACTTTTTATTTCGGATAAAGCGCATTTGAATTTGCCCTATCATGCTCAGATAGATCAGGCAAAAGAGCGACTCAAAGGCGATAAAGCCATCGGAACGACAGGAAAAGGGATAGGCCCTGCATACAGTGACAAAATAAACCGTGTCGGGCACCGTGTAGGAGAGCTAAGAGACCCTAAAAAGTTGTGTGATAAAATTATGGAGTATTTTGAGCAGAACAAGCCTGTTTTCGATGCTATGGGTGTGGAAACACCCAAAGAGGAGGAGCTGCTTGGCGAGCTTGAAGAGTATGCACAAAAACTGCTTCCATATATAACCGATACGACTGTAATGGTTTGGAAAGCGCTTGATGAGGAGGGCAAACGTGTTCTTCTTGAGGGAGCGCAGGGAACGATGCTTGATATTGATCATGGAACCTACCCCTATGTAACATCGAGTTCGACAGTGAGTGCCGGTGCGTGTACTGGACTTGGGCTCAACCCTAAAGATATAGGTAAGGTTACGGGAATTGTTAAAGCCTACTGCACGCGTGTAGGAAACGGTCCTTTCCCAACTGAAGATCATGGTCCAGACGGTGACAGACTTGCCGAAGTGGGGCATGAGTTTGGAACGACAACAGGTAGAAAGCGCCGCTGTGGATGGTTTGATGCGGTCGCGACACGCTATGCTTCTCGTCTTAACGGATGTGATGAACTGGCATTGATGAAACTGGATGTACTAGATGGTTTCAAAGAGGTCAAAGTATGTGTGGCATATGAGTATGAGGGCAAAGAGATAGACTATCTGCCGCATGATCTTGAAAATGTCAAGCCGATATATAAAAGTTTTGAGGGATGGGAAAAGTCGGCAGGAGCAAGACGCTTTGAAGATCTTCCCAAAAGTGCTCAGGAGTACATAAGAGCCATCGAAGAGATAACCAACACCAAAGTAGGCATTATCTCTACTTCACCGGAGCGGGACGATACAATCGTTTTGTAAAAGATGAAGACTCGCTTCTCCTCCATCGTCAAGTATAGACACTCTCAAATGCAGGAGGCGGAAGCCGCGTTGCAACAAGCGCTTGCAAGAGTGCAAAAAGCGAAAAAAGAGCTAGAAGAAGCAAAAGCGGGCCTTGCAGATGTTAAAGCCCCTAAAACCGGAGCAATGCAGAATTTTTTGGCATCACGCACGTTGTTGGATGCGCAGCTAAGGCTCATTGAAAAGAATGAGGAGTGGGTCGCTTATGAAGAGTCGCAGGTAAATGCGGCACGAGAACAGCTTCAAAAGAGTATGCAAGAGTATGAAAAATTCAAATATCTCGAAACGGAAGAGATAAAAAAAATCCAAAAAACACTGCAAAAAAAAGAGAATAAACTGCTTGATGAGCTGGCAATGATTGGATTCAATCAAAAAGAAGAGAGAAGATGAAAAAGATACTTTTTGCATGTATGAGTACATCCTTGCTTTTTGGTGAGGCAAATAGCGACAAGCTTTTTGAATGTACAAAGATATTTCAAGAGAGAAAAAGTGAATTGCTAGTTGAGCTTGAGCGAATCGACGAAGAAAAACAAGCTCTCCAAACTCTGAAGATAGCTACAGAAGAGCTGCTGAAAAAGAAAAAAAAAGCACTTGAACTCAAAGAAGAAGCACTGGAAAAAAAACTTCAAGAAGTGAAAAAGCGCGAAGAAAACATAGAACGTATGCTCAAAGAAAACAAAGAAATTCTTGCCAGACTGACAAAAACGAAAATGAGTAAACTCGCGCAAACATACTCGAAAATGAAAGCTTCGGCTGCTGCGAACATTCTTGCAAACCTCCCCTCCAAAGAGGCAGTAGCTATTCTTCAGGAGTTAAAGCCAAAGACAGTCGGACAGATATTTGCCAAAATGGATCCAAAAAAAGCTTCCGAGCTAACAGAGCTTCTTTCCAAATAATCCTTCTCTAATCTAATTTATAGTAAAATAACAAACAAATACAAAAAAAAGAGCTTTGCTATGAAATTGACACTAAAATCCGTTCCACATATAGCCAACAAGGTTGCCATTGAACTCGGTAGAAGCGGTGTCGTGTCGCTTACAC
Source organism: Helicobacteraceae bacterium (assembly GCA_027084065.1). GTDB lineage: Bacteria > Campylobacterota > Campylobacteria > Campylobacterales > Sulfurimonadaceae > S012-15. The sequence goes on from JALWLR010000223.1 coordinate 9,255, forward strand.
AGGGTGTTGAACCGGTGGCAAATGCTGTTGAGAAAATTCTTGTAGAAAATATTAAACAAGAGATGGCATTGGAAGAAAAGGCGAACGAAATTTGCCAAGAGCATGAAGAGGACATAGAGTTTATGCTTGCAGATGAAAGACAGCTCTTCTTTATGATCAAAAAAAGACTTGCACCTGAATTTGGCGTTATCTTGGACTATGAGGAGCGTTTTTCCGATCTTGCGCACAAAATACTCGATGAGCTTTATGAAGAGGATCTCATTCAGTACGATGTGGCGGAAAATCGTGTAAAAAATATTATTTTCAACGCAATTACGGATTTTGTCGCTGAAGACAATGAATTGCACTATGCAGTAGTTGAAAAGATCAAATCATACAAACGCAAATACATTCCGGGAACGGATGAGTATGACATACTTTATGAAAAACTCTACAAAGAAGAGCTGCAAAAAAGAGGACTCCAGTAATGAAAAAAGCATATATTTACTTTGAAAACGGTACTTTTTTGGAAGGATCGAGCTTCGGTGCCGAAACGACAGCGGTGGGAGAGATTGTTTTTAATACCTCTATGACGGGGTATCAGGAGATAATGAGCGATCCCAGCTATGCAGGTCAGTTCGTAACTTTCACAATGCCGGAAATTGGCAATGTCGGAGTCAATGATGAAGATATGGAAAGCGCGAAAGCGTGGGCGAAAGGGATGATTGTTCGTAATTATCAAAAACGTTACTCCAATTTCCGTGCAGAAGAGTCGCTGGATGACTTTTTAAAAAAACATGGGGTAATGGGCATAAGCGATGTCGATACCCGTTTTATAACCAAGATGCTACGCGATGAAGGCTCTATGATGATGGTCGCTTCAAGCCTGATTGACGATAAAGAGGAGCTTGCAAAAATTTTACGTCAAAGCCCGCGTATAGAAGAGATAAACTACATAGAACAGGTAAGTACGAAAGAGCCGTATATCCATACAAACGGTGTTTATGATCCACGTGCTTTTCGCTATACTAATCCGCCAAAAGCCGAAGCGAAAATTGTCGCTATCGATTTTGGAGTCAAGCGAAACATTCTCAATGAATTGAGCAGTGCAGGAATGGAGGTAGAGGTTGTTCCAAACAGCTTCGATGCAGAAGCACTCATAAAAAGATATGAAAATAAAGAGATTGACGGTGTTTTTCTCTCCAATGGTCCTGGAGATCCTTTGGTGCTCAAAGAGGAGCAGCAAAAAATCAAAAAACTTATAGATGCAAAAATTCCGATGTTTGGTATATGTCTTGGGCATCAGCTTCTTTCCATATCGCACGGATACGATACGTTCAAACTAAAGTTCGGTCATCATGGCGGTAACCATCCTGTAAAAAACAAAAAAACGGGGATGGTTGAGATAACGGCTCAAAACCATAACTACAACGTCCCTGATTCCATAAGTGAGATAGCGGAGATAACACACGAAAATCTTTTTGACGGCACAATCGAAGGCTTGCGCTATAAAGATGAACCGATTTTTTCAGTTCAGCATCACCCTGAAGCTAGCCCCGGACCAAAAGAGTCACGCTATATTTTTTCTGAGTTCTTATCTCTTTTAAAGAGATAAGAATTCAATACAATTCATTATAACTGAAATCTTAGTTGTAATGAATTTTTATAGAAAACGGTTTACCGAAGTTAATCTTACAGAAATATAAAGTTACAAAAGTAACATCTTTCCTAAAAAAATAGAAAATTCCCTCCAAAATTAAGATTTATTAAATTTGTAAGCTGATATTATAATGCTGTTAATTAGTCTAAATGCCAATCTATGGCTTTTCATTGTCGAAAAGTCTAAAAATCGGTAACATAATTAGACAAATTGCTTGAACTTTTAAGGAGGCTATATATGGAGAATCGTCCATTAGAGTATGACTACACGGTCGCTAAGATGTTCATGTTGACAACTGTACTACTTGGTATAGTTGGTATGACCATCGGAGTGATCTTGGCGTTAGAGTTGGCTTTTCCTGGAGTAAACACTATTCTAGGAAGTGGCTTGGCAGAATATACAAACTTCAGCCGTTTGAGACCGTTGCACACAGATGCCGTTATTTTCGGATTTACGCTTAGCGGTATTTTTGCTACATGGTACTATGTAGGGCAGAGGGTTTTGAAAGTTTCCATGGCGGAATCACCGTTTTTGATGTTTATCGGGAAGCTTCACTTTTGGCTTTACGTAGTCGGTGTGGCAGCTGTTGTCGTATCTCTTTTTGCAGGTGTTACAACTTCAAAAGAGTATGCGGAATTTGAGTGGCCAATCGATATTGCTATCGTTGTTGTTTGGGTACTTTGGGGTATCAGTATTTTCGGTCTTATCGGTATAAGACGTGAAAAGTCTCTTTACATTTCCGTATGGTACTACATTGCGACATTCCTCGGTGTTGCTATGCTCTATCTTTTCAACAACATGGAAGTGCCTACATACTTCGTTTCTGGTGGTCTTGGTGACTGGTACCACTCTGTTTCTATGTATGCAGGAACAAATGATGCGCTTGTACAGTGGTGGTATGGACACAACGCCGTTGCATTTGGCTTTACGGTACCTATCGTTGCAATGATCTACTACTTCCTACCAAAAGAGTCCGGACAGGCTGTTTACAGCTATAAGCTTTCACTTCTTGCTTTCTGGGGACTTATGTTTGTTTATCTCTGGGCTGGTGGACACCACCTTCTTTACTCTACAGTTCCAGACTGGATGCAGACTATGGGATCGGTATTTTCCGTTATCTTGATTCTTCCTTCTTGGGGTTCAGCGATCAACATGCTTCTTACGATGAAGGGTGAGTGGCAACAAGTTGCAACTTCTCCACTTATCAAGTTCATGATTCTCGCTTCGACATTCTATATGTTCTCTACACTTGAAGGTCCTATTCAGGCTATCAAGTCAGTTAATGCTATTG
>JALWLR010000224.1 GCA_027084065.1 Helicobacteraceae bacterium
ATATGCAAAGCGGTTATGCCGCACGGCGTATGATAGTAGGCGATGTCGGCAGTGGCAAGACAATGGTCATCTTGGCAAGTGCGATGCTCAATGCTCCCAACCGCTCCATCTTGATGGTACCGACAACCATCCTTGCAAATCAGCTCTATGAAGAGGCAAAAAAGTTTACCCCCTCACTCAAATCCATCCTTGTAACCAACAAAACCAAAAAAGAGCCGCTGGATGGGTATGACCTCATCATCGGCACGCATGCACTCCTTTACAGAGAGCTTCCTCAAGCTTCACTTGTTATGGTCGATGAGCAGCATCGCTTTGGCACCGCACAAAGAGCTATGCTTGCAAAACTGCTCCAAAATGGAGAAAAAAAACCGCATTTTTTACAATTTTCGGCAACACCCATTCCAAGAACGCAGGCTATGATAGAATCCGCTCAAATAGATGTCTCTTTGATAACCTCGACACCCTTTAAAAAAAACATAACAAGCCGTGTCATTCACAAAGAGCACTTCCAAGAGCTTTTAGCACATATAAAACAAGAACGCGACAAAGGCAATCAGACTCTCATCGTCTATCCTCTTGTAGAGGAGAGTGATGCCATAGGCTACCAAAGCATCGAAGAGGCACGAGGATGGTGGGAGCGAAATTTTGAGGGTGTTTATGTCACTCACGGCAAAGACAAAGAAAAAGAGGATGTTTTGCTGGAGTTTCGAGACAAAGGCTCCATTCTCATAGCTACAACCGTAGTGGAAGTCGGTATATCGTTGCCAAAACTCTCTACCGTCGTCATCGTCGGAGCTGAGCGACTGGGGCTCTCAACACTGCATCAGCTTCGCGGACGAGTAAGCAGAACAGGTCTCAAAGGCTACTGCTTTCTCTATACCAATCAAAAAAACTCCAAACGCCTAAAGGAGTTTTGCAATACGACAAGCGGCTTTGAGATCGCGCAAATGGATCTCCGCTACCGCAACAGCGGCGATTTGCTAAGTGGAAAAATTCAAAGTGGAAAGCAATTTGCATGGGTGGATCTTGCAGAGGATGAGGAGATAGTCAAAGAAGTGAGAGAAAGGCTGGAGGCGTTGAGGATCAACTAAACTCAAGCGGATCCATATCGACTTCTGCAAGTTCGACCAAAGAGCCACGAATGGCTCGAAGAAGCTCGGTCGCTTTCTTTGCCCTAAGTAAAATCTCATAACGGTATTTTCCAGCAACTCGCGCGATGGAGCACTCTCCACTGCCGACTATCTCGACATGGTCGCTAAAGTGTTGCAGATTTTCTTTCATTTTCTGCATCTGATTTTTTGCTTTTTGAGCGTTTTTATGAGAAAAGAGTATGCGTGCTAAACGTCTATAAGGCGGGTAGAGTCCTTCTCTGTAAAACTTCTCCTCTTCCAAAAAAGCGTCATAATTTTCGACGTACTCATCGAAAAACTCTTCATTGAATGTTTGTATGTGTACTTCGGCATCCTTTTTTCTACCGCTTCTGCCCGCTATTTGTATGAGTGTCGCCAAAGCTCGCTCTCTTGCTCTATAATCAGGAAGACCAAGCATGTTGTCCATACCAAGAACTACGGCAAGTGTTATGTCGTGGTAGTCATGCCCTTTGGAGAGCATCTGTGTCCCTACTAAAATGTCTATCTCTTTATCATTGAAACGCTGAAGCAGTTTTTTGAGTTTTGCCTGTGTCGTTATAGTGTCTCTGTCAAACTGCTCTATGCGTGCATCAGGCAGTGCCTCTTGGAGCTCTTTGAGCGCTTCTGCCGTTCCAAGGCGAGAGGTCACAAGCTCTGTGCTAGCACACTTTGGACAGACTTTTGGTATACTTTGGGTAAAGCCGCAGTAGTGGCACTTAAGTGCCCTAAGACGCAAATGCAGACTCATTCCCACATTGCAAAAAGCACACTCAAAACCCTCGCCACACTCAGCGCACTGCAGATACTTAAAATTTGCACGTGTTGGAACGAAGACGATTGCCTGCTCCTTTTTTGCAACTGTTGCGGCCAACTTCTCGACAATGGCAGGAGAGAGAACCTCTACGGAATGCTCATACACATAGCGACGCTTTGTTTGAAAGTGACGACCTTTTAACCGTACATGCGGAAACTTTTCGTATGTAGAGAGCATCGGCGTCGCACTGCCAAGCACTACCGGCACATCATACAACCTTCCCATATAAACTGCAACATCGCGCGCATTGTAGCGTGGTCGGCTACCAGACTTGTAGCTCTCGTCATGCTCTTCATCCACAACGATCAACCCCAAATCACGCACAGGCAAAAAGAGTGCCGAGCGTGGACCGGCAACTATAGCGGCCTCTCCACTGTAAATGGCTTCCAAAGCACTCTCTTTTTGCTTTTTTGTAAGTTTTGAGTGCCACATAACAACGCGACTACCAAAATGCTCCTCAAGCCGTTTTGCCATTTGCGGCGTCAAAGAGATCTCCGGCATTAAAAAGATAGAGCGCTTCTTGTTTTGTAGCATCTGCTCAAAAAGCTTCATATAGATTTCGGTTTTTCCGCTGCCGGTATCGCCAAAAAGCAGTGCCGTTTTTTGAGAGATTAAAAAATCATACGCTTTTTTCTGCTGCGGTGTGAGGGTGATGTTCGTTTGTAAAAAATCGAAAGAGGAAGCCTTGCTCTCAAGCGAAAAAGGAACCATAACCCCAAGCGCATCGCCAAGCGAACAGATGTAATACCCGGCTATAAATTTTGCTAGTTCGAGCTGTTTTTTGGAAAAATAGAAATCATCCGCCTCACACGGCTGTGTAGCAAATGAGGGTCGCTCCATCTCTTTAAGAACGACACCCGCCTCTTGTCGTCCGCGAAGCGTAACAAAAACTTTGCGTCCCTCTTTTAGTAAAACTTCACTATGGTAAGTCAAAGGCTCAAGCGGGGAGCCAAGCACGGCAACCAAGTAGTAG
>JALWLR010000225.1 GCA_027084065.1 Helicobacteraceae bacterium
GTTATCGTCGCAAGATGCAGCCGCAACGGCTTTTTTGGAAAGTGGCTAAAGGATGGATCGCCAATTGCCGTTACAAGCTCTCGCATGCGGTCGCTACGAAAATTGACAGTAAGGACGGCATCTCCCTCTTGCATACCCTCATAAGGCTCAAACGCGACGGGTTCTATGAATTCGTCGGTAATACCTTGTCTGTAGGATTCAGCAACGTAAAGTTCAGGAGAGAGCTCTGTTTTTGGACTCGCTTCGACAATGGCTCTGTAACCCTTTTCGACACGGTCCCAACGGTTATCTCTATCCATGGCATAAAAGCGACCACCGAGTGAAGCTATATGCACTCCCTCTTTACACTCTTTTTGTATCTGTTTGAGATACTGTTGTGCACTTGTGGGACTGACATCTCTTCCATCTGTGATGAGATGGAGAAACACCTCTTTACCCGCATCGGCGGCTATATTGGCTATGCCTATGAGATGATCGATGTGGGAATGCACTCCTCCGTCACTCATAAGACCTATGAGATGGAGTCGCGGGCTCGATTCTAGGAGTTCTTTGAAAACGGGATTGTTTTGCAATGTTTTTTCTTCTAAAGCAAGAGAAATCTTTACAAGATCCTGGTAGAGCACACGCCCACTTCCCATTGTCATATGTCCTACTTCACTGTTTCCCATTTGTCCCTCGGGAAGCCCTACGCTAAGACCGTATGTTTCAATCAAAGAGTGGGGTGTGTTTGCAAAGAGGTAGTCATATGTCGGTTTTTTTGCATGATAGAAGGCATTGTGTTCCGTTTTTTGACAGAAGCCGATGCCGTCTGTGATAACGAGTATCGCTTTTTTTGGCAATTTCGATTCCTTTAAAGAAAAGATTTGTGCGATTATACTATAATTGCGGTTTAAAAAATTTAAGGGTCTTTTATTGTTATATTATCTACACGAAGTTTTAGGAATCCATCTTTTTAGTTACATAACTTTCCGCTCCGGTATCGCTTTTTTTATCGCACTTTTTTTAACACTCTATCTTATGCCGAAGTTTATTCGTTGGGCAAAGCGTACTTCCTCAACGCAGCCTATTAACCATTGGGCACCTGAGAGACATCAGGAAAAAGCGAAAACTCCTACGATGGGCGGAGTCGTTTTTGTCACAAGCGCCATTGTCGCCTCTTTGTTTACAATGCGCTTTGACAATGCGTATGCGTGGGGGGCTTTGCTTGTTTTGATCCTTTTTATGCTTATTGGTCTGCAGGATGATTATGCCAAAGTCAAAAAGAGTGAAAATCTAGCAGGGCTAACGGCAAGAGTCAAGTTGCTTTTGCAAATCGGAGCGTCGTTGATTGTTGCATGTTATATTTGCATGGTTGCAGATTTCAATACGGAGTTGTATGTTCCTTTTGTCAAAACGCCTCTGTTTGATATGGGATATTTCGCTATTCTTTTTTGGGTGGTCGTTATCGTCGCATCTTCCAATGCGGTCAATCTTACAGATGGATTGGACGGTCTTGCGACGGTTCCCTCCATTGCGGCATTGGCAACATTTGCAATTATAATCTACATTACCGGTAACGTAAAATTTAGCAGCTATCTTTTGCTTCCTCATTTCAACGTTGGAGAGGTTGCGGTTGTAGCGATGGCTATGATGGGTGCACTGGCTGGTTTTTTATGGTACAACTGCTACCCTGCAGAGGTTTTTATGGGAGACAGCGGCTCTTTGACTGTCGGGGCTTTTTTAGGGTATTTGGCAATTATTTCCAAGAGTGAAGTACTGCTTCTGCTTATAGGTTCTATTTTCGTTATTGAGACGCTTTCTGTTATTTTGCAGGTAGGAAGTTTCAAGCTTCGTAAAAAACGGATTTTTTTGATGGCACCCATTCATCACCATTTTGAGATGAAAAAGTGGGCAGAAAGTAAGATAATCGTACGATTTTGGATGATCGCTATTTTATCGAACATCCTTGCACTCATTACACTCAAGATACGCTGATATGAAGACATCACTTTTTGGATATGGCAAAACAACTCGCGCCTTGGCGAAAAAAATTCAAGGAGAAGTCACTTTTTACGATGACAAGTGTCATAAACCTTTTCGTGATAGTGAAGGCTATATGGTACGTCCCTCTTTTGAGTTCAACTCCTCTTACAGTGAAAGAGAGATTCCCTCTCCGGGGATAGCACCCACAAACAAGCTTATATGCAAAGCTAAGAATCTGATGAGTGAGTATGACTATTTTAAAGATTTAATGCCTCCTTCGGTGTGGATCAGTGGGACAAACGGAAAAACGACCACGACGCAGATGACGCAACATCTGCTAAAAGAGAGAGGAGCAGTTGCAGGGGGCAACATCGGTACGCCGCTTGCCGATCTGGATGAAAGAGCCTCTTTGTGGATCTTGGAGACGAGCTCTTTTACCCTTCATTATACAAATAGGGCAAAACCCAATATTTATATCTTGTTGCCGATCAAAGAGGACCATATAAGTTGGCACGGAAGTTTTGAGTCGTATGAGGCGGCAAAACTCAAGCCTCTGTCGATGATGGAGGAGGGTGATATAGCGATAGTTCCGAAAAAATATGACTCACTGCCCAGTGATGCGATGATTATTGGGTATGAAGATGTGAACGAACTCTCTTCGCGTTTTGAAATAGATACAAAGAGGTTGAAGTTTCAGGGCGCTTTTTTATTCGATGCTGTTTTGGCTCTTTTGGTTGAGAAAATTCTCTTTGGCACTGTTTCATACGAGAAGATCAACAGCTTCGTTTTGGATGCTCACAGACAAGAGGAGATAGTAGATGCAAACGGGCATCTTTGGGTAAACGATACCAAAGCGACGAATGTCGATGCGACTATAGCGGCTCTTGAACGTTACAAAGAGAGAAAAATCCATTTGATTCTCGGTGGAGATGACAAAGGG
>JALWLR010000226.1 GCA_027084065.1 Helicobacteraceae bacterium
AACGTATGTAATGCCTACCAAGACTCTGCAAGTGCGAAGCACTGGATCAAAGCTGCGCGTGAGATGGATAACTTCATCGTTACCTCTGATGGATACCCGGGAATTTCTGCGAAAGTTTCCGACCTTATCCTTCCTAGTGCAATGATTTATGAAAAATGGGGAGCATACGGAAATGCAGAGCGTCGTACACAGCACTGGAGACAACAAGTCCTTCCAGTTGGTGATGCGATGAGTGATACATGGCAGTGGGTCGAACTCTCCAAAAGATTTACGGTAGATGATCTGTGGGGGCCATATACACTTAGAAACGGCAAAAAACTTCCAGATGTTCGCAAAAAAGCTTACGCTATGGGTTATAAACCAGATACTACGATGTTTGAGATCCTCTTTGCTAATGAGCGAGCGAAAAAGAACTATCCGCTCAAACTCGATCAGTTCCCACAAAAAGGGTATGACAACACTGAAGCACTCGGTGATGAGAGAAATGTTGTCGGAACAGACGGAAAAGTATTCAAAGGTTATGGCTTTATGATCCATGAGTATCTCTTTGAAGAGTATGCTTGGTTTGGTAGAGGTCACGGACACGACCTTGCTGACTTCAACACCTACCATAAGGTCAGAGGTCTGAAATGGCCGGTTGTAAACGGTAAAGAGACTGCATGGAGATTTAACGTCAAGTATGACCCATATGCAGCAAAACATGCAAAAGAGAACGGTAGAGGCAGTGAGTTTGCATTTTACGGTCCGCTTGCGAAGTCGCTTCCAAAAGGAACGCTTACAGGTATAACCGATAAAAAGAAAACTCCTCTTCCAGACAAAGCGAAAATCTTTGCAAGACCATACATGGAGCCACCGGAAACTCCAGACAAAGAGTACGATACTTGGCTCTGTACAGGCCGTGTGCTTGAGCACTGGCACAGTGGTACTATGACTATGAGAGTTCCTGAGCTCTATAGAGCTGTTCCTGAAGCACTTTGCTATATGCATCCAAAAACAGCAGAGGAAAAAGGTCTTAAACAGGGCGAACTTTGCTGGATTGAGTCACGCCGTGGTAGAGTTAAAGCGCGTGTCGAGACAAGAGGACGTAACAGACCTCCAAGAACACTTGTGTTTGTTCCTTGGTTCGATGAGCGTGTCTTTATCAATAAGGTCACTCTAGATGCAACATGTCCAATGTCTAAACAGACAGACTATAAAAAATGTGCGGTTAAAATCTATAAAGCGTAAGAAAGGTTAAAAAAGAATGAAAAACGATGCAGGAAACGATAGAAGAAAGTTCTTACTCACAATGGCAAGAGACGTCGGTTTGCTTGCCTTTGGAGGACTTATCTGGAGTGCTTATGTGGATGAGGCAGTAGCAAACAAACTTGCTCTTCGTCCTCCCGGAGCACTTAAAGGAAAGGACTTCCTTACTACCTGTATCAAGTGCGGTATGTGTGTCGAAGCATGTCCGTACGATACACTCAAGCTTGCAAGCCCTGGAGAGAACATCCCAATTGGCACGCCTTACTTTGAGCCAAGAGAGACACCGTGCTATATGTGTCCGGATATTCCATGCGTTCCTGCATGTCCTACTGGAGCACTTGACAAAGAGAGTGTCTCTACTGATGGCAAGCTGGACATTTACAAAGCAGATATGGGTGTAGCGATAGTTGATGAAAAGAACTGTATTGCCTTTTGGGGGATTCAGTGTGATGCGTGTTATCGTGCCTGTCCCGTTATGGATAAGGCGCTCTATCTTGAATACGACAAGAATGAACGTACCGGAAAGCATGCTTTTTTAAAACCCATTGTCGATCCCGATTATTGTACGGGTTGTGGTATGTGTGAGCATGCGTGTGTTACTGAGAAACCGGCAATTATAGTCCGTCCGAGAGAACTTGTGATGGGGGAAGTTGGAACACACTATGTCAAAGGATGGGACAAAAAAGATGAACAGCGTCTTGAAAGTGCCAAAGAGATTAAAACGGTAACACCAAGAAGCGAGAAGAAAGCGGTCGATACGCTTAACGATATGGGAGGGCTTTTAGATGATTAAACATAAGTATATGATTTTAAGACGCCTTACCCAAGTTGGTCTGCTTGTTCTTTATTTTGGTGCGAACGCATGGGGATGGAAAGTCCTCATAGGCAATCTGAGCGCTTCGAAGTTTCTTGAAAAGATCCCCCTTGCCGATCCATATGCGGTATTGCAAATGAGTGTAGCGGGAGCTGCACTTGCAAGCGATGTCATCATTGGAGCGATTATTATCACGGTACTATATGCGCTCATTGGCGGTCGTGCTTTTTGTTCATGGGTTTGTCCTATCAATATGGTAACGGATGCTGCCAATTGGCTACGACGCAAACTTAGAATGAACCAGGTAGCCAAAAAGCCGCCTGTGTATAGGGATGCAAGATATTGGATACTGGCTCTTAGCCTCATTTTATCCTACTTGTTGGGAGTGGCGGCATTTGAGTTTGTCTCCCCCATCTCGATGGTACACAGAGGCATCGTTTTTGGACTTGGTTTTGGCTGGGCTGCTGCTTTGAGTGTTTTTCTTTTCGATCTGTTCATACTTAAAAACGGATGGTGCGGGTATGTTTGTCCGCTTGGAGGTTTTTACTCCACCATTGGAAGATTTAGCCTCATACGTGTTACTCATGATGCGGAAAAATGCACCGAGTGTATGCACTGTAAAGAGGTGTGTCCGGAGCACCAGGTGCTTCATATGATAGGAAAAGAGTCTCTTCCCGTACTGTCGGGAGAGTGTACCAATTGTGCACGTTGCATCGAGGTATGCAACGATGATGCACTCAACTTCCATATACGAAGTTTTGCAAAACAATCCAAAAAGGAGAAATAGATGAAATTACTAACGAAACTTGGCATAACGACTGCGATGGCTGCAGGAGCGTTTATGCTGCTTACGGGATGTGGTGGTGATAAAGCTGCTCCAGCTAAGCAGACAACGCAGGTAAAAGTGGAGAAAAAAGAGGTTGTAAAACCTATTATTTCCGACAGACAACTCAGTTATAGAAATACAGATTTGCAGGATGAAACGACAATCGTTCCTCCAAAAGTGGAGTACAGCGATGCAGCACCGGGAACATCGAAAAAATTTGCTCGTGCGTATCAAGATGCTCCACCGATGATTCCACACAGTGTGGAGGGACTTGTTCCTATTAAGATAGGGAACAATCAATGTCTTGGATGTCATATGCCAGATGTCGCTCCGGCAGTTGGTGCTACACCGATCCCTCCGTCACACTTTACCGACTTTAGACCAAAAACGACGGTTAAAGACGGTGTGATCTATAAAAACGGAAAGCCGATCAAAAATACATCGGATGAAAATTTGGCGAATGTCTCCATCAAACCGATGAAAAAGCTTTATATGGGTCGATATAACTGTACACAGTGTCATGCACCGCAAGCGAAGCTCAATCCTGTAGTACAAAACAAATTTAAAGCTCAGTATACTGATCCAAAAGGAGCGTTTAGATCTTCTTGGAAAGATAACAAATACATGGAGCATATTAAAATTCCTGCAAATTAATTTGCATATACCACAAAGAGGAAAAAGTCATAAAAGGCTTTTTCCTCTTTATTAGAAAGAGAATCCTATGCAAAGACGTGACTTCTTTACAAGCCTTACTCAGTCTACAAATGAGAAAAAACAAGTACTTCCACGGCCTCCCTATTTTAAAGAGGAGGAAAGTTTTACAAAATGTGTAGAGTGTGCAGGGCTGTGTGCCGATATATGTGAAACGAAAATCATTCGTATTGCCGAAGATAAATCTCCATATCTCGATTTTTCAAAAAATGGCTGTACCTTTTGTGATGAGTGTGCAAAAGTGTGTCCTGAAGATGTCTTGAAGTTGGAATATAAAGATATTATAAATGTCGAGATCCATATCGATCCAAAAAAGTGTATGAGTTGGTCTAAAAGTATCTGTTTTAGTTGTAAGGATCCTTGTCTTGAAAATGCTATTGAGTTTGCAGGGATGTTTTATCCTGAAATTGTTGCTGAGAGGTGCACCAGTTGTGGGTTTTGCATAAAATATTGTCCCACGGAAGCTATAATAGTACAACCAAAAAAGAGAGAAGAAAATGTTTAAAAAATTGATTGTTTTGCTATTGCTTGTAATGGGGTTACATGCAAAAGATTTACAGCCGGTAAAGAGTTTTGAGGTAAACGGTGGTATAAACGATGTCATTTATAAAAATGGGAAAATCTATGCCGGGACGGCGAAAGGGAAAGTTGACGTTTTAGATCTTAGTACAGGTAAAATCATCGATGAAATTGCTCTTTCGCCCATTAAAGATTTTATGGGCGATACGATTGATTCTGAAGTCTTTTCTGTGGATATTGTCAAAGAGAAACTGCTGATACTTTCCCAAGATTATAACGGCTATAGCCGACTTGACATATATCAAAAAGGGAGACTGCATCGTATCATTGATAAAAACGATAAGCTCTATATCGTCAAAGCAAAATTTGTCGATGAAAATAAAATACTCCTGGGACAGTTGAGTAATGTATATACATTATTTGATATAAGTAGTAAAAAACATGTATGGGATGTACAGGCAACTATGTCGAAGTTTTCCAATTTTGCTTTAAACGATGATAAAACAAAAGTTGCAACAGCAGACGAGAGTGGTGCATTAAATCTTATAAGCCTCAAAGGTGGGAAAAAATTGCGTCACTATGAGGGGGTAAACAAAGATGAAGTTTTTGGAATCGATTGGAAAAAGCATCTTATTATAACAGGTGGAAAAGATAAAAAAATAGGTCTTTATGATGATAGAAGCCAAAACTCTTCAGCACTGCATTATAGCTTTTTTATCTACAGTGTAGCACTTTCGCCAGATGCTACACTTGCAGCAGCTTCAGTCGATGAAAAAAATAATGTCGTGGTTTTTGATACTGCGACAAAGATAGAACGCTACAGACTTGTTGGAAATAGTTCAAAGATAGCCGTTATTATTTTTATAAGTGATAAAGAGATTCTTGTCGCTTCTAATGACAATAAAATAAACCTCTATAAACTGCATTAAAAATTAAAAGGAGAAAGTTATGAATATATCAAGTATAGTCGTGCAAACATTGCCCAAATACGTAGAAGAGGTGGTAGAAAACCTGAAAAAAAGCGGTGTGTGTGATTATCATCTGCATGATGCAAAAGGACGAATTATTGTCACTATTGAAGGAGAAGGAGTTTCTGAAGAGTTGAAAAAGCTGCGAGTTATTGAAGCGATTCCACATGTAATTGCAGCCGATATGCAAATGGCATATAGTGAAGATGAACTCGATGAGCATATGGAGATTCTTAAAAATCGTGATGCGGTTCCAAAAGTTCTTGCAGATGAAGACATCCCTGTAGAAGAGATTATGTATAACGGTGACTTGAAGAAGAAAAATCTTGAAGATTTTGCCGAAGATTCCAAAAAAGTATAGGGAGAGAGTATGGTTATATTTGAAGCGACAATCAAAAACGACACAATGGGTGGTTGGTTCATAGAGCTTAAAGATATGATGGATGGGAGAATGGAGGTATGTAAAGATCTCGATGAGTTCGAAGAGAAGATTGAGCAGATGGGAGATGATTACGGTGGGCATATAGATGAGGTCAGATGGCTCAAAGATGATGACCTGCATCCTTCCGCAATGGATGAAATCAGAACGTTAATGGCTGAGAAAAGAGCAAAAATAGAGGAGGAGAGAGGAGAGTTTATCACTCCCGTAGCAACTCCAAAAGAGGAAGCATAGCTACTTTGTCGTCGCTTCTATGCGACCATCATAAATGTAGGAAGTTATTTCTTGCACAACATCTCTTTCGTAAGCCAGTTGTGGCATCACTCCATATTTTTGAATTTTATCGAGCATTAAAGATTTCTCACTGGATGGGTTGAGGACGAATTCACTCATGTAGTGAACAAAATCTTTTTTATTTGGAAATGCTTGAATGTATCTTTTACGTATTTCATAGATGGTTGGTGCCGAGGAAGCCTTTTCTAAATGGTGACACGTGGCACAGTTACCGTTAAAAAGAAGCGCTCCATCGTCGGCACCCCAAGTAGTAGGAGAGAAAACGATGATAAGTATATAAATAAGCCTTATCATGAATATAATTATACCTTAACGTTATTGAAGAAAAATTATCCATTATTTCATAAGTAGCAAAGCTAAGATTATATTTATAATAAATGAAACGGTAAAGGCAGTTCTGTAGAACATAGAGGGATTTCGCTCAATAATGGAAGCACTCTTGTTGAAATAGGGTTTTACTTTTTTAGGGTATTTCAGTTCAAAATCCATTTCACTGTAGTGTTCGTAACGCTCCTCTTTGTCTATGGCTATAGCGCGAAGAATGACACTATCAAGCCAGTCGGGAATGTTGGAATTATAACTGCTTGGCTTTTTCGCCTCTTTGAATGTCGGATTTTGAAACGGTTCTATCTCCCCGTAAGGATACTTTCCAGTAAGGGCAAGGTAGAGTGTGACTCCAATGGCAAAAATTTCACTGCTTTCACTGATGCTCTCCCCTTTGAAACGCTCAGGGGCAAGAAAACTTGGTGTGCCTGCAGTGGAATTCGTTGAAAATATTTCCGTAATACTTCCAAAATCGATAATCTTAAATGTTGTCGTTTCATTCTCTTCATCTTCGTCTATCATGATGTTATCGGGTTTTATATCTCCATGAACGAGGTCATATTTTAGAAGGTATTGAGACATTTTTAGAAGTGTACGCGCAAGTAAAACAGCATCATCTACAGAAAGATGTCTGTTTTTATTTGTATAGTTTGAAAGAGGTTCTCCCTTGATAAGCTGCATGACATAGTAACGTCTGGTTCTGTTTTTTGGGATGACCGCTTTTGGGAAAAAAGGTGCTTTGAGGCGTTTGGCGTTCCAAGCCTCTTTAACGAATTGATCGAGTATAGTTTCATCATCTTTTGCTTCTATGGGAGCGAATTTTAGGACATACTGTTTTGTTTTTTTCGTTGCCAGCCATGTGCGTTCGTTTTGAATTAGCGGCTTTTCAAGGATGTAGCCGTCGATGTTCTCTCCGGCTTGGAGTTTTTCTGGAATGATGAGATCTTGATTTCGCAGTTTAACGGTTTCGTTCTCTTCAAGAATTTCGACAACGACGGCGGTTGTATCGTCGGGAAGATCGTCATCTACACGTTTTGAGGCTGTTTTTACTAGTTTTGTCGCACCGTAAGGAATATACTTTTTTATGCTCTCTTCATCTAAAATGTTATAAAGCCCGTCACTGCACAGCATGATTTTGTCATCTTTTTTGACCGTATTTTCAAAGTAGTAGGGCTCAACCTCTTTAGAAATACCTATGGCTTGGGTAAGAACGTTTTCATATCCCTCTTCTTCCATAGCGTGATCTTTAGAGAGTTGCGAGAGCTCTCCATCACGAAGCAAATAGACTCTGCTGTCTCCTACGTTGGCTCCATACAGTCGGTTACCCTCTATGACGATCATCGCTAGAGTCGTAATCATTTCACTGCGTTCATATTCGATTTGCGACTCTTCATAGAGAATTGCATTGATGGATTCTATGAAAGTTTTGATCGATTTTTCGATAGTCCAGGATTTTGGACGTATCTTGAAGTTTTTCATCATGTAGTTCACTACACGCTTGCTTGCCTGGGCACCTGCTTGCGCACTACCTACGCCGTCACACACGACCGCTACGGTTATGTTGCCTATAGTTTGGACATCATAGGCGTCGTCTCCTGTAAGCTCTTTTCCCTTTGCAAGGGAGAAACCGGAAGTTTTAATGTTGTTCTTTGGCATGTCGTATCCTTAGATTTTCCAAAAAGACTCTCAAGTCCTTTTAGAAAACCAAAGAGCGAAAGTGCTCTTTAGATTTTACCGCCGGCTTGAAGTCCCCATGTTGTTCTCCAGCGTGTTTTTACCATACTGATACCAACAATCGCAACGACGACGATAGCGGCAAAAATCATAAAACCGACACTGTAGCCGTTAAATGCTTCTTTGGACCATCCAAGAGTTTTGACAAGAACCGTTCCACCTATACCGCCTGCAGCTCCGACAATCCCGGTCATGATGCCTATGTCTTTGCCAAAGCGCTGTGGAACGAGCTGAAAGACGGCACCGTTTGCCATTCCAAGGTTTGCCATGATTAAAAATAGTACAAATATAGCTGCCCAAAACGGTAAAGTGACAAAAGCGTTTATAAGTGCAAGTACAGTGACAGCACCAAAGAAGATATAAAGAGATTTTACACCCCCCATTTTATCTGCAATAGCTCCTCCCACAGGTCGAAGCATCGCTCCTGCAAAGATAGTAAGTGCTCCAAAATAACCGGCAATGACTTTAACATTTGGTTCATTGAGGTACTCCAAACCAAATGCGCTCATATCCGCTTGATAGGTATCCATCAGATAAACTTTCATATAGTTAGCAAAACCGACAAACCCTCCAAAACTTACCGCATAGAAAAGACTGAACCACCATGTGTCTTTATCCTTAAGGAGCTTGAGGTAATCGGATATTTTTTTCGGTCTTGGCGTATAGATTTCACGAGGTGCATCTTTTGCCATAAGTGCATACATTACAAAAATGATTGTAGAGAGTATACCGCCGACAAGAAAAACTGCCTGCCATCCCCAAAGTTCTGCAATTTTAGGTGCCATAAGAAAGTCTATGACGACACCTATATTTCCCGCTCCCGCGATCCCAAGGACAACACCTTGGAGCTTTGGCGGATACCATTGTCCAGCTTGTGGAAGCGCTACTGCGAAACTCGCCCCTGCAAAACCAAGTCCAAGCGCTACTATAAGAAGTTCGTTATATGTTATATGCTCTCCGCGAATATAAGCGTAGAATAGAACCGAAATGACAACTGCTTGTGCTGCAAGTGCCGTTTTTTTCGGACCGAACTTGTCTACGCCAAATCCAAGTACTATTCGAAGGAGTGCACCGGAGAGAATAGGAATAGCCAAAAGTGTCGCTTTTTGACTTGGATCCATAATAAAACCGCTCACTTTTGCAAGAGATTCGCTGATCTCCGTTGCGAGTGGACCAAGCATCGTCCAAACCATAAAACTGAAGTCGAAGTAGAGAAATGCAGCAAAGAGTGTCGGCCAGTGTCCTTGACCTTTGAGTGCTTTAAAACCACCTGCCATAAAAAAATCCTTTGTGTCGTGTTTGTTTTTGATGGTCAAATTATATAGTGATTATTCATAAAATGACACAAAAAGGTGTTTAAAAAATAATCAGTCTTTTTTGATATACTCTCTTTTATATATTAGATTTAGAAAGGGATTGTTTTATGATAAAAAAAGAGAAAATTCTTCTTTATTCACTGCTTGTTCTTGCATCTTCTGTATGTATGGCTGAAGAAAATGGGGATAAAAACGATAACGCAAAAAGCGTAGCGGAGATTAAAGCAGAAATTGAAGCGACAAAAGCACAGCAAAAAAAGCTTGCGGACAAACTCGCAGCACTAAAAGCCAAACTCCCGCAAGATACGGCACTCCATACGCATACAGAGCTTGGTTACGTGGCAACGAAAGGAAATACGGATACGGAAACCTTTTCTTTAGATACCAAATGGAAAAAAGAGTGGAAGAAAAATGTAGTCAAATGGATGTTTGATGCGCAGTATGGTAAAAATGACGGTATAAAGACGAAAAACAAGTATTTTACCGAGCTTGAATATGACTATAAATTTACAAAGAAGTTCTTTTTTAGTTACCTTGTAGGGTATAAAGATGATGAGTTTTCCGCTTATGACTATCAATTTTATACGGGTCCGGGAGCGAAATACAAGGCAATTAAAAACAAAGAGCATGAACTCTCACTTGAAGGAAGTGTTTTGTACTCACATGACAAGATGCAGCCAATCCCTCCTGCTACAAAAGCAGAATCAAACGACTACGGTTCACTTCAGGCAAAAGGGGTCTATACTTGGCAGATAACCAAAGAGGTCAAATTTGAAGAAACTGCTAGTTATAGAGTAGAAGTAAAAGAGACAGATAACTACTTCGTCTATTCCGATACGGAAATCTCTTCTAAAATCAGTGATATTTTTTCTGCCGGTATAGGCTATAAAGTAGACTATGTCAATCTTCCCGGCGACAAAAAACACACAGATAGAACGCTTCTTGCAACTTTGATAATGGACTATTAGTCCAAGCGCCCTAATTTGGGCGTACAATTCCACGTTAAACTATCCACTTGCTCAAAAAATGTACACGATTTTTATACTTTGCATCTATTGAAGTGCTATAATAATACCAACTTTTCACATTATGGAAACCTAAAACATGAGCGATTTCGAAACACCGTTAGAATCATTTATCAATTACAAAGCTGAAACAGGTATGCAGTGCGGCAACTACTCCATAGAAGTACCGCCGCTAAAAGAGGGAGAGCAGTATCGATTTCATTTCGATGCGGTCAAGTGTGTGGGGTGTCGTTGCTGCGAAGTTGCATGTAACGAGCAAAACAACAATCCAGCAGACATCAAGTGGCGTCGTGTGGGAGAGATGGAGGGAGGAGAGTTCCCTGCCTTTACACAACTGCTAAACTCTATGAGCTGTAACCATTGTGTAGATCCGGAGTGTCTCAAAGGATGCCCGACAAACTCCTACATCAAACTTAATAACGGTATAGTTTTTCATGATGACGATGTCTGTATAGGGTGTCAGTACTGCACATGGAACTGTCCTTATCAGGTGCCTGTATTTCATGAGGAGCGTCATATTGTTACCAAGTGTCATATGTGCCATGAAAGACTGGATGAGGGACAAAGCCCAGCATGTGTTCAGGCGTGTCCGGCAGGTGCTATTGAAATAGAGGTCGTCAATGTAGAGGAGTGGCTCAAAGAGGATATAGACAAAGAGGGCAATATGCCGTTCTTACCCGATGCACGTATAACAAACTCTACTACACGCTACACATTGCCTGAAAATCTTCCAGAAAATATGAAAGAGATGGATGAACACATATTAAAGCCTGCTCATAGTGAATTTCCGCTAGTGTTTATGACGGTTTTGACGCAAATTTCACTCGGCGGGTTTGCGGCACTCTTTTTTGGAGATTTTTTAAGTCTGTTTGGATTTGATAAAACGAACTGGATTATGGCACTACTTGTTATGCTTCCAAGTGCCATAGGGCTTCCGCTCTCAGCACTGCATCTAGGACGTCCCGGTCTTGCTTTGACGGCTATGAAGAATCTGAAAACTTCATGGCTTAGTCGTGAAGCCGCTGCCTTAGGAGCTTTTGTGACGCTTATGACGTTGGTAGTCGCGCTTTACTTGTTTGATGTTCCTAAAGGGGTGCGACTGATTGTTGAGGTACTGACACTGGGAGTGGGAGTGTATGGAATTTATGCGCAAAGTATGATCTATCGTATAAAAGCGCGTCCGTCATGGAACCGCTATACGACAAACCTGAAGTTCTTCGGTGTTGCGTATGTCGGGGTGTTTCTTGTGGCACTACTTGCAAGTATATTCGGCGAGTCCAAAGCGGTTGTTCCTTTGCTGTCATTAGGAATGCTCGGCGCACTTGCACAGCTGTTTTTCAACTATGAAGATATACGCTCTCTCGATACGATTCAAGAGAATGCCTACCAACTACAGCGTACGAAGCGACTTTTGAATGAAAATTTCAAAAACATCAAATTTGCACGTATCGCTTCACTTGTAATTGGCGGTATAGTGTTTCCATTACTTGGATTGTTGTTTGTGGACAAGATGAGTGTGGAGAGCTTTATTTTGCTTTTGAGCGTGCTTGTAAGTTTTAGCAGTGAAATCATGGATAGATTTCTTTTTTATGCTACGGTTGTTCCACTTGGAATGGCAGGCGGTTTTTTCGTCGGTAAACAGAGATAAGGACAAAATATGCTACAAAAAATAAAAGATTTTCTCGGATTTGATATAAAAGAGGAGAAGTACAAACTCTCAAGCGACCCGGTTTTTGGAAAAATAGCCGATGAAAGAAAGCCCGATAAATGGGTTTTTTCTACATGTGGATACTGTGGAGTCGGGTGCGGTCTTTACATCGGTGTAAAAGATGGCAAAGCAGTCTATACC
>JALWLR010000227.1 GCA_027084065.1 Helicobacteraceae bacterium
GTCTTGAAAATACCATATACAGGTAGTTTTAGAGGTTTTTAAATATATTTTTCTACGTTAAATGAGACTATTTTGTGATTATGATCTTTTTTTTGGAGTGTTACTTTTTGAATACTTATAGGCTATAATTGTCTCAAATTTAGATAAAAGGATGAAAGATGTTAAGAACGATATTCTTGAGTGGACTTGTAAGTGTAGCCTTGATGGCAGGTCAATATACAAAGGCGGACAGAGTTAAAGACATGCAGAAGATGGCTGCTGCTATGAATGAGATAGAGACGGGATTTTTCTATAATAATAAAGACCAGGTTATTCAAGGAGCACTCAAACTCTCGGATACGATTCGAAACGTACGCCCTCCACTTGAGGAGAAAGAGGAAAAAAATCCTATGATGCGATATATGAATGAAAAGGTCAAGTTTTCCAATAAGATAGTAAAGACTATAGATAAAAAAGCGGAGACGATAATAGAGCGTTTTCAATCCGGCGATACAAATCAGGCACTTCAGGCATATAAAAAGATTATGAGTAGTTGTATGGAGTGTCATTCAAAACTCAGACGTTGGTAAAAGAAAAAATTAGCTAAGAAGAGCTTATTTTTATAGAAGAAGGAGTTTTATGTTTAAAAAGTTACTGTTGCTCTTGGCTATGTCAAGTAGCGCATTATGGAGCTATGAACTGCCCATAACGGGAACTGTCATATCATACAATCAAAAAATGATAGGAGTGCGTTATATGGGGTATGTCAAACATATTTACTTCGACATAGGGGATAAGGTAAAACGTGAAGATACACTCTTCGAGCTGGAGTCTGCCGAGTTCGACATTATGCGTAATCAGGCGGATTTGGCACTTGAGCAGGCACAGCTGATGGTCGATGTCTATAGAACACGTCTTAGAAGCATTAAACGTGAAAAAGAGCGTTTGAAAAAGAAGTTGAGCAAAGATACGATGGATCAGCTCGATGAACTCGATGAAACGGCGGACAACGTTTCAGCCGGACTGGAAGCTGCACAGGCACTTGTCAAAAGTGCAGCGGAGAAGTTGAAACAGATAACGACGATAAGCGGTTATTTGGAGGTAAAAGCACCCAATGACGGCATTATCGTAGAAAAACGAATTCGTGTGGGAGACTTGGTAGCTCCAGGTATGCTTGGGATGGTACTTGTCGACATCGATCATCTGCAAATAGAGGGAGAAGTGGCAGAATCTGACTTGAAATATGTTCACAAATATCAAAAAGTAAAAGTGATGATTCCCTCGGCAGACTTTCAAACCTACGGCTATATAAAAGCAGTTGTTCCAAGTGCAAATCCAATGTCTCATACATTTAAGATCATTGTCAATTTCGACAAGGGTAGTTATGAAATTTTTCCGGGTATGTATGCGAAATTGGCTGTAGAAGTCAATCCGTCACGGAAAGAGAAGTAGGGTTTTATGGCATACAAATACAAGCCGCACAACATTGCCGGGGTTTTATGCAGAACTTTTTTGAACAACCCACTTACTATGATTTTTATCATTTCCATTTTGTTGCTTGGGTATGTGTCGCTTCAAATAGCTCCAAGAGAGGAGGATCCTCAGATCGAGGTTAGCGGAGGCTCGGTCATAGTTGTCCTACCTGGAGCAGATCCAAAAGCTATAACCAATGTCATTGTCAAACCGCTTGAGCGGAAAATGCGAGAGATCAAAGGTATAGAGCATATCTATGGTACGGCACATGACAATATGGGAATGGTCAATGTTCAGTATGTCATAGGTGAAGACAGAGAAAAATCGAACCTCAAGCTTTATGACAAAGTTATGCAAAATATGGACAAACTGCCAAAAGGGGCTATGCAACCGCTTATAAAACCTTTTGACATTGACATAGACATTCCCATAGTTACCGTCGCTTTTTATCTTAAAGACAATGAAAAGCCAAGTACGGTCGAACAGTACCGCCTTGTGCGAGAAATTCAGCAAGATATCAATGCTTTGGAGAATGTTTCCAAAAGTCGTCTCAAAGGGATTCATCAGCCACAGTTTAACGTTCTTATAGATCTGGATAAACTCTCAAGCTATCGTCTCTCTTTGGGACAGATTGTAAACGCCATCAAAGCTATTTCCAAAAACGCTCCAAAAATCGATACGCAAAGCGAGGGGAATTCGCTTATTATTTTTGGAATCAAAAACGTACTTGAAGATGTAAGCGATATTGAGAATCTGATAGTCGCCAAGTACAGAAATTCGCCGATATATCTTAAAGAGATTGCAAAAGTCGATTTTTCTTACGATATTCAGCACTTTCAAAAATCGGAACTCGCTTTTAGGGAAAACAATGCTTCATTCGATAATCCGATTCAGCAAGTCACACTCACGGTTTCAAAACTCAAAGGTACTAATGCCGTAACTATTGCAGAGGAGGTTATGGAGTATCTCAAGACACGTAAAGAGGATTTGAGTGATTTGGGGATTGGATATATCATAACAAGAAACTACGGTGAACGTGCCAACGAGGCAGTTAATGAGCTGATGCACCACCTTGTCATTACCATAGCGATAATCGGTTTGATTTTAATTCCGTTTTTGGGCTGGAGAGAGGCGACGGTCGTCTCCATTGCCGTGCCGATGATTTTGGCATTGACACTTTTTATAGCCTATCTAAGCGGACAGACGATAAACCGGATTACGCTTTTTGCCTTTTTGCTTTCTTTGGGGCTCATTGTCGATGATGCCATCATCGTCATTGAAAACATTCATAGAAGAATGCACCTCAAAGAGACGGCTGAACATGACTATGACGAAGTGATAGTCGAAGCGACAGATGAGATAGGTCCATCGACAAATATCGCTACGATTGCAATTATTTTGACGATGGTGCCGATGGCGTTTGTGGGGGGCATGATGG
>JALWLR010000228.1 GCA_027084065.1 Helicobacteraceae bacterium
ATTATTTTTTACAAAGTTCGTAAAATCAAAAATGGTATAATACAGAAAAACTCTGAAAGAACTTTAAAAAAGCATGCAACAAAACAACTATGAAATACTTATAACCAACGATGATGGATTTGAAGCTGAGGGTCTACACAAACTCAAAGAAGCAATTGAAAAGATAGAGGGCGTCCATGTAACGGTTGTCGCTCCTGCAAACGAAAAGTCTGCATGTGGACACTCGCTGACACTACATCATCCGCTGAAATTTACCGAAATAGACGATGATTTTTACAAACTTGCAGATGGTACGCCGAGTGACTGTGTCTACCTCAGCCTCAGTGCCATCTACGGCGATGAAAAAAAGCCCGACCTTGTCATCAGCGGTATTAACAAAGGCTCCAATATGGGAGAGGACATAACCTACAGCGGAACGGCCAGTGCAGCAATGGAGGCGGTCTTGCACGATATACCCGCAATTGCCATCAGCCAAGTCGTAGATTTTAGCGAACCCTTCGTCGACTATACCCTCGCAGCAAAAACGGCAAAGAAACTTGCTACAAAAATCCTACAGGGAAACTTTCCTCTTCCAAAACGAGAATTTCTCAATGTCAATGTTCCCTCCAACGTCAAAGAAGCACCCATAAAAACGACCTATGCCGGGTATCGCTACTATGTCAACGATGCGCACCTGCATAGAAATCCAAGGGGCGAAGAGTACTACTGGTTGGGTCTGCATCCGCTGGCTTTCGATGTTCGCAAAGGCAAAGAGCATCTTCTTTGCGACTATGATGCCATCACGAAAGGGTGCATCTCCGTAACTCCCGTCAAACTCGATATGAGTGCTTATGAAAGCATTGAGAAACTGCAGGAGTGGCTGTGAGAGATATACGAACGAAAATGCTTCTAGGCGAGGATTTTGATAAACTCAAAGATTTTAAAATCTTGCTCCTTGGAGTAGGCGGAGTCGGAAGTTTTTGTCTGGATTGCCTCTATAGAAGCGGTCTTCGTAACGTCACTATCGTAGACTTCGACACCTATGATCTCTCCAACCAAAACCGCCAAATGTGGTCGGAACTCCATGAAGACGAGTTCAAAGTAGAAGCGCTGGCAAGCCACTACCCCGGCATTGAAACGATCAACGTCAAAATAGACAAAGAGTGGGTGGAGCAGTTTGATTTTTCCCCATATGATCTCATTCTCGATGCCATAGACGATCGTGAAGCGAAAATCGCCCTTGCACTCAAGTGTCATAAAAAGCTCATAAGCTCTTTTGGCAGTGCAAAAAGAGTCGATCCTACAAAAATAGAAATGGGCAGCATCTGGCAAAGCAAAGGGGATCGCTTTGGAGCGCGGATTCGCTATGAACTGCGAAAACGGGGATTTAACAAAAAATATACCGTCATATACTCTACGGAAGAGGCAAAGTGCAAAGAAAAAGGCAGCTTTATGGGCGTAACCGCCGCTTTTGGACTTGCAATGTGTTCTGCAGCACTTCAAAAAGCGATTCGAAACGAATGAGAAAAAAAGCACTTTCATTCCTTTTTGCCGGAGTGTTTTTGCATGCAGCTCCCGTTTCGTTCGATTATGAACTCGATGCCTACTACTCCAACGTCTCGGCATTTCTCTCTTTGAATCCGGATCGAAACATTACCGACGCAACAGGTTTTAGCGAAACACAAATCTACTCGCACCTTCTTAAAAAGAGTCTCTCGCCGAATATTTTTCTCATCGAGGCCTCTTTTCATCCGATGGCATGGGGCGGTGTGTGGTATCGAAAGCACTACCCCCAAAAGTACACAAAAACATCCATCAACGATTTCAATATAGTAAAAGCGCTCAGTGCAGGTTGGGAAGAGCCCTACTCTCTTTCTTTTTTCATAGGCAGAATGCTGCTTTTTAGAAAAAAAGAGAGCTCTCACATTGGAAAAAACAGAGCCTACTTGGGCGTGCTTCTAAGT
Organism: Helicobacteraceae bacterium; assembly: GCA_027084065.1. Taxonomy (GTDB): domain Bacteria; phylum Campylobacterota; class Campylobacteria; order Campylobacterales; family Sulfurimonadaceae; genus S012-15. Next base: position 1,944 of record JALWLR010000228.1, read on the forward strand.
ATAGGAGACAAAAGTATCAAAGACAATCTCTCCTACAAAGACCACTGGTACAACATCGAATACAAACTCAAAGGGACACGCGATCTTTTAAAAAAAGATCTGGACTGGAGTTTTCGCACAGGCTACAGACACCATACCAAAAAGGAGTTTGTCAATACGCTCTATATAGGTGCTAGACGAAGCAGTATCGATTATGACAAACCTTTATGGTCTCTGCGCTACAACAGTGCATTCGATGTCATGCTGGAGTGTGACGACATCTATTTCAATCTGACCAAAGCACAGCTTCTTTTAGAGAAGAAGTGGCCTCTTAAGTGTTACGATACGACTTTTGGGCTGGGTATAGGGTATCTTTACTACAGCGGTTCAAGATACAGAGGCGATCTCAAAGAGGAGGGAGTCGATAAACATCAGCTCATCCTTAGACCCAATCTTACATGGTAAAGGAGCATAATGTTTGATTTTTTAGAGAGTGACTGGTTCAACATCTCACTGGAGATATTTTTTCTTCTGCTTATAGGGTGGGATGTCAAAAAGTATCTGCAGACAAGAAAAAGAGAGTATCTCATCAATATCGCTCTAACCATCGGTTTTGCTATCTGGGCGCTTTGGCCCTATTACAACAGCTACATAGAGTGGAATGAGGAGGAGAAAAAGAGTCTGCTCTCTTCTTGCCGTAAAGAGAAAAACGCTACACTTTGCAACTGTATGGACGATGCCATTTTTAAAAACTATACCCACAAAGAGTACATGCAAATCGACAAAAACAGCAGTGAATTCAAAGAATTTTTACAAGAAGCAAAAAAGGAGTGTCTAGATGACTCATGGTTCTAACAGACTCTCATGCTATGGCATACCGGGAGATGGATGCGGCGGTGGACGAGAATTTGTTGTTCAAAACGATACGCTTTATGCGATTGACCCTGTTACCAAAGAGCGCTTTATCCTTTTAGAAAATGTTAAAAATGCAAAATCGATCTCAAAAAGAGGGTGTGAAATCACGATCATATGTAAAGAAGAAGAAATTATCTTCGATCTCTCCACACTCTCACTTAAAAAATGATTACCACACTTTTAATTCGTTATAGAGACTGTCACGCTCTACAGGAGTAAAACCACTGTCTTTGATAAGCCCTACAAATTCATCGAGCTCTATGCCGTTAGCACTTTTTGCACCCGCTGCAGAGTTGATGGACTCTTTTTGAATAGTTCCATCAAGGTCGTTTGCGCCGAACTCCTGCGCTACGAGTGCGAGATTGACCGTTGATGTGACCCAATAGGCTTTGAGATTGGGCACGTTGTCAAGCACCAAACGACTTATGGCGAATGTCCGTAAAATCTCATTGGCCGTAATAGGCTCTTTGACATTGAGATAGTTGTTCTCCATCTGATAGACAAGCGGTATAAAACAGTTAAAACCGCCTGTTTCATCTTGAAGATTCCGAATGCGCATCATATGATCAACCCGGTGCGCTCTGTTTTCGACATGTCCAAAAAGCATCGTAACATTGCTCTTTTTTCCTCGTTCATGCCATTTGCGATGAATCTCAAACCACTCATCGGAACTCACTTTCCCTTTACAGATGTAGTCTCGTACCTTTTCATCGAAGATTTCCGCACCCCCGCCCGGCATAGAGTCCACACCGTTTTCTATCATCAAATCCAAAATTTCGTCATAACTTTTATTGTACTCTTTGGCAAGGAAATTTACCTCTGCGGCAGTCAGCGCTTTGATATGAATATGAGGGTAGGCATCTTTGATCTTTTTAAAAATCTCCAAATACCACTCCAAACCCGTGTTTGGATTGTGTGCTGAGACAATGTGTACCTCTTTGGCACCCTTTTTGTCAATCTCATCGACGACTTGCAAAATCTCATCATGACTCATCGTATACTGGTTGGGATTTTTGCGACTGGCGCTGTAGGCACAGAATTTGCAAATATCCTTACAGACATTGGTAGGATTTATATGGCGGTTGATGTTGAAGTAGGTTTTTTTACCGTGAAGCTGCTTGCGTACTCTGTCGGCTTTCTCTCCAAGGTCGAAAAACTCCGCATCATACAGTTTTAATGCCTCGTCAAAATCTATTCTTCCCATGCGCTCATCTTTTTTTTATTGAAACTCTACTATAATAATGGTAAAAAAGAAGTTAGAAGCCATATGATGGACATCGAATTAAAAATAGAGGACATTTTAGAAACAGATGGGAGTGATTTCGAACTTTCCAAACTTTTCAAAGCCTACATAAAAGAGTATAAAGAGAGTCTGCCGAAAATCTTCGAAGAGTCTCAAGGCAAAGATTTTCTCGTCAAACATACACGTAAACTCGACCATATCATTTCCCTGATGTACAAAGTTGTTCTTCGCCGCCTCTTTGGCAACTATCAGCCTATGCGTAGCTCCATTCCCATAGCCATTGTCGCTCTTGGTAGCTACGGGCGTGAACAGCTTTGCGTACACAGTGACATCGACCTTTTACTTGTCTATGAGCCGACTCCGGGATATAACATCGATCTTATTCTTGAAAAGCTTCTCTATCTGGCCTGGGATGCCGGACTCAAACTTGGACACAGAGTCCATGAAGTAAGCGACCTTTTTGGTGCCAGCAACGAAGACCTCACAATCAAAACAGCATTGATGGAAGCACGATTTATTACAGGTTCTTCTTTTACATGGCATGCTACGCAACGAGAGCTCGAACGCATCCGCAAACACAATCAAAAAGAGTTCATCCTTGCAAAAATTACCGAAGCGCAGCAAAGAAGAAAACGCTATCCCATCTCTATGCAGCCCAATGTAAAAGAGGGAGTCGGTGGATTAAGAGATGCCAATTTCCTTTTTTGGATCGCCCACACTATCTATGGTATTCGCTCCCTCAAAGAGCTTCGCGGCGAAGTTTTCAGTGATGAAGAGTACAAAGAGTACCGTATTGCACTAGAGCTCATATTTCGTGTGCGTAGTGCTTTGCATATCATAACCGGCAAGCAAGAAGACAGACTCCTGTTAGAACACATGCCAAGAATTACCGAACTCTTAGGATTCAAAGATACTTTCAAATTTGCATCCAAAGTCCTAGAAGCGGGATGGCGCATCAACAACTTTACCCAAATCTTTACAAAAAAGATGGTGCGTGGCTACATCTATGAAAGTGCAAATATCAAAACATTCCGTCATTTACGCCTGAGAAAGGGCATTTATCTCAAAGAAAACAGACTCTTTGCTTCTTACTCGCTTCCGCAACAAAACATAGACACCCTTTTAGAGCTGTTACTGACACTTCAAGACAAAGACTACCGTTTCGATGCCGGTTTTTTACGCCTCTTTACCTATGCTAAAATTATCCATCCTCTTCCAACATCGACATATACGTTTTTGGCACGACTACTTGAACGAAAGCATATTTATAGCTTTTTAAAACTCTTCTATGATGCAGGCATTCTCCACGAACTCTTTCCAAACTTCAGAAAAGTTCTGCATCTCCCACAGTTTGACGGCTACCATACCTACCCAGTCGATTTGCACTCCATCAAATGTGTCCAAGCGCTTGAAAACATTCAAGACCCTTATGTCAAAAACGTTTACGATGAGCTTGACAAAGAGCAAAAGCAACTCCTTAAAGCCGTCGTTTTACTTCACGACACCGGTAAAGGACGCAAACAAGATCACTCAGAAGTAGGCGCGAAACTCATTTTGGATTTCGCTAAAAAAATAGGTTTTTCCAAAGAGCAGCAAGAACGAGCTGCTTTGCTTGTGAAACATCACACTCTTATGAGCTCCGTTGCATTCAAAGAGGATATTTACCATGAAAAGACTCTCTATAAATTCATGTCTCACCTAAAAGACCAACTCAATCTCAAACTCTTGTACATTCATACCTACGCCGACATCAACGGTGTCGGCAATGACATTTATACTTCATTCAACTCAAAACTTTTACGCGAACTTTATGAAAACGCTTTGGAAATTTCTCAAAACAAAGAGCGAATTACCGATGCCAGCAGACGTTTGAGCGTTGAAAAGCGCATAAAAAATCTTCCCGAATTCCAGTCTCTGCCGCGCACATTGCAAAAAAAGATACTCAAAGTGGAATCCAACCTCTTTTTCTTCCGTCATTCGCCAAAAGACATCGTCTCTATTGCCAAAAAAGCAAAAGAGACAAAAGAGTACACCTACTCCATAACGACACACCCTTCACTCGTCATCGAAATTTTTAGAAAAAAACCAATAAATATCGGTTATTTACTCGCAATGCTCTCACAGTTCGATGTTGCGGGAATGGAGATATTTACGCTTTTTGACGACATCAAGTACTTTAAAATCGAATTTCAAGAACAAATAGACGATACAATGATCCCGGAACTTCGGCATATTATCGAAGAGAGCTTCGATATGTCCAAATCGATTTCGCTTAAACGCATCCATATTAAAAGAAAAGATATATCTATTGAGTGTGACCATTCCCTGATGTATGCCAGCCTTTCGATAAAAACGGAAAATCAACGAGGTCTTCTTGCTTTTATCATGCAAAAATTCGAAGAACTGGGTATCAACATTGCAACCGCAAAAATACACTCCAACAAAAAAACGGTACGAGACACATTTTTAATGACAAAACAGCATAATTTATGCGATAATACCGAGCAAATTTACGATTATCTGACAAAAGAGAGCTGACATGTGTGGAATAGTAGGATATTTGGGAGAAAAAAACATAAAAGAGGTGCTTCTAAACGGTCTTAAAGAGCTGGAGTACAGAGGGTACGACAGTGCCGGAATAGCCGTTTTAAACAACGACCGCTTCTCCATCTTCAAAGCTGTGGGAAAACTGGAAAATCTCATAGAAAAAACAAAAGAGTTTCAAACTCAAGGTTTTGGCATAGGGATAGGTCATACAAGATGGGCGACACATGGAAAACCGACAGAGATAAACGCTCATCCCCACACCGGCGAAGAGAGCTATGTCGTTCATAACGGCATTATCGAAAACTATGCGATTTTAAAAAATATGCTTACTAAAGCAGGAGTGAAGTTTCTCAGCCAGACAGATACCGAAGTGATCGTACATCTTTTCGAATACTACAAAAAAAACACTCAAAACAGCTTCGAAGCTTTTGAAAAAACAGTTCAAAACCTTGAGGGTGCCTATGCAATTTTGCTTGTAACCAAAGATGCACCTGATCGTATATTTTTTGCAAAAAAAGGCTCTCCGCTTTTAGTCGGAAAATCAAAAGAGCAGGAGTTCTACTTCGCTTCAAGTGATACCGCAGTCATTGGCGAAGCAAAAGAGGTACACTACTTCGACGACGGCGACTACGGATATGTCTCTAAAGAGGAGATTCGTATCTTCGATGCCTCCGGCAAAGAGAAACAGCCCCATTGGCAGCCTCTTTCTACTAACAAACTCTCCGCACAAAAAGGGGGCTTTCGCTTCTTTATGGAAAAAGAGATCTACGAACAAGCAACCGTCGTAGCCGATACCCTGCTTGGGCGACTACTAGAGGATCACATAGCCTTTGAAGAGTTGGATGAGACACTCTTTGATCAAATAAACGAAATCAAACTCTGTGCATGTGGAACCAGCTATCATGCGGCACTGGCTTCGAGTTATCTTTTTGAGCGAGTTGCAAAGGTTCGTACCTCTGTGGAAATAGCGAGCGAATTTCGATACAAAGAGCCTCTGCTTTGCAAAGACACCCTCTTTGTCGTCATCTCCCAAAGCGGCGAAACAGCTGATACGCTTGAGACCCTCAAAATGGCAAAAGCCGCCGGTTTGAAAACCCTTGCTATTTGCAATGTCGACAACTCCTCTATGGTACGTTTGGCAGATGCAAGCATCCTCACACGAGCAGGTATAGAAAAAGGGGTTGCTTCCACGAAGGCATTTGCCACTCAAATGAGCGTTTTATGGATGCTTTCACTTTTTGTGGCACAAAAGCAAAACTCCATTACAAAAGAGGTTTTACAAGAGCATCTCCAAACCCTGCGCACACTTCCAAAGATTCTGGAAGTAAATCCAAGTATGCACGAGCGCATCAGACGCCTCTCTAAACGCTACCTGCATGGACACGGCTTTTTCTTTATAGGGCGCGATATATTCTTCCCTCTAGCACTAGAAGGAGCACTCAAACTCAAAGAGATCAGCTACTTACATGCAGAAGGGTATCCTAGCGGAGAGATGAAACACGGTCCCATTGCACTTGCCGATCCGGAGCTTTTTACCATTGCCCTGCTACCAAAAAACCTGCTGTTTGAAAAGAGCCGTTCCAATATAGAAGAACTCAGTGCAAGAGACGCCACCATCTGTGTTATCAGCAGTGAAGTGTATGAAAAAGCGGATGACCACATCTCCATAGCTCCACAACCTCACTACATGCAAGAGTTTTTTGAAATGATGGTAGCTTTACAGCTGCTTTCACTAGAGATTTCCGTTCGCTTGGGGAATGATGTCGATATGCCAAGAAACCTTGCAAAAAGCGTGACGGTGGAGTAGTAGCTTAGAGCTTTACTTCCGCAACAAAAGTGTTAACCTCTCCCGCAAAGGTAATTGTACGCTCATTGACTCCTAAATGGAGTGTCTCTTTACTTGTCGGGTAGACTTCGATGCTGTCTGCAACTTTTCCCTCTTGGAGCGCTCTGTAAAAAGAAGCGGCCATTCCTGTTCCACATGCAAGTGTTTCATTTTCGACGCCACGCTCGTAGGTACACACCTGCATAAAAAAAAACATTATGGTATAATGCTGTTATGGCGAAGATCGATGAGATAAAAGAACATATAAATGCATTGCGAGGCTATCTCAATATAGTGATCGCTATTATACTAGCATTGGGTGCTGGAGTATCCAAGCTCTATGTGGCGGCTCAGATTAGCATATTGTTTTGGATCGGCATTATTTTGATTATATTATTGCTTGCGGTATTTGTAACAATTGCGAAAGCTATGCATGATAATATTAAACGATTAAAGGATTTGTAAATGGATTTTGCAACTATATCCATAGTATTTGTTGCAGTTTTGTTCGGACTTTCAATTCTATATGTTACTAAGCAGTTGATAAACATTTAAGAAAAATGAGAGGGCGGCTCTATAAAAAAAAGAGCGATATTTTCAACACTATCGAGACGATAGTAAAAAAGCGTCAGTCAATCTAACACTTCCGCAACAAAAGTGTTACTAACCTCTCCTGCAAAGGTAATTGTACGCTCATTGACTCCTAAATGGAGTGTCTCTTTACTTGTCGGGTAGACTTCGATGCTGTCTGCAACTTTTCCCTCTTGGAGCGCTCTGTAAAAAGAAGCGGCCATTCCTGTTCCACATGCAAGCGTTTCATCTTCAACTCCACGCTCGTAGGTACGAACCCGCATGTTGCCATCAGGCAGTATGCAAGCAATGTTGACGTTTGCATTTTCTTTGTGTCTGAGTTCGCGTGCACTCTCTATGTCGAAGTTTTCAATGTTGTCCGTAAATGTAACCATATGTGGCACACCGGTATCTATCTTCCACCATGTTCGTCCATCGTGCGTGACATCTTTTTTCAAAATTTTTGGAGGTGTGAGTTCGCTTTGAACCATATTGCCATCCACTTTTGCATGTATGACACCGGCACCTGTTAAAAAACGCATACTTTTTGGAGCCAAACCATGTGTAAAAGCATAGTGAGCCGCAGCGCGGCTGCCATTGCCGCACATGCTTGCTTCACTACCATCAGCATTGTAAAACTGCCACTCAAAGTCGTACTTCGTATGCGGTACTAAGACAATAAGCCCGTCCGCACCCACACCGTTTTGTCTGTGACAGAGCTTTTGTGCCTCGTTGGAGCGCTCTTTTTTTTGAAAAGTATGGTAAATAACAAAGTCGTTTCCGTTTGCACTGTATTTGGAGATAGTCATCTTTTTGTCGCTTTTTTAAAAGAATTATAGCATAAAGCATTTATACCCATTTAAAGAAAGTTTGAGTACAATGGTTAATGTAGAACACAATAAATGAAAGTTTGTTGTATTTTAATTAAAGGAAAATGATATGAAAAAAATGTTTAAATACAGCCTCATAAGCGTTGCGGCAGCCTCTTTGTTTGTTGGCTGTGGTGGTGGAAGCAGTTCAAACAGTTCTGATACGAATGAGCCTACTACATATAGTGTCGGAGGAAATGCTGTTGATGGTTACATTGCAAACGCAACGGTATGTTTTGATATGAACACCAATCTTGCATGTGATGCAACAGAACCGAGTACGCTAAGTGATGAAAACGGCTCTTATACTCTTGTAATAAGCCAGGCACAAAAAGATGCAGCAGAAAGTGATGCGTCTATCTTGGTAACAGGTGGGCTAGATATTGATACCAATGCGGCACTTGTCGGTGTTTTGGAAGCGCCGTTTGATGGAAGTTCGGCTGAAACTCATGTCTCTCCATTAACAACGGTAGCGATGTCTATGATAAAAGAGGGTACGGCTACTTCTACAGCGGATGCGTATGAAAAAGTTGCCAATGCATTTGGGCTTACCCCTGAAGAGGTAAAAGAAGATCCGGTTGCTCTTGCAGAGGAGAGTAACAACACGAAAGTTCTCGAAGCGACGATGACTCTCTACCGTAGTGTTGTGGCACTGAGTGAAACAACCGGAGCAGAGCCTAAAGAGGTTTTTTCATACTTGGGAAAAGGGTTGAGTAGTGTCACTGCGGATGAGAACGCTTCACTTGGTGATGTTTTAGCAACAGCTATAGCAGCGGCAGATGGTGCACCGGCAAAATTAAAAGAGGCGGCTGCGATTGTTCCTGTCATTGCAGGTGGAGTGGAAAAAGCACTTACAGAACATACAAGCATCAAAGATGCGGCACTTGTAGCGGACGCTATGGTGGATGCAGTTAAAGAAGAGGTGCATATCGCTTTTGAAAACAATGAAGCAATCGATGATACGTTTGTAACGAATCTAGAGAACAATGTCGAAGATGTTGCAACTATTGACCCTCGTGAAGTCGCTATAGAGAATCTTTTGACTACATATGACATAGAGGCTACCAAAGAGCAGATAGAAGCTTTGGCATCTTTGTTTACATCCTCTTCGGCAATTACCCTTTCATCCATTGTGGCACTCGATGCTCATGAAAATCCAAGCATAGCATCTATTGTAGTTGCTTTGCAAGAAGCATTGACAATAGAAGAGATTAAACGCTATCTTGCAGATGCCGGAGTGGTTGTGGATGAAGCGACGGCAAGAGAGATCGCTTCAAAAGTACCTGATTTTACATCGAGTATGACGCTGGAGACATTAGCTACAAAACTTTATGCTACAAACATTCCAGATCTTATGACACTTGCACTCAAAATCAACCCGCCTGCAGGAGTTGCTGCGTTAGATGATATAACAAAAGCGAAAAACCTTTTTGAAAGTGTCAGAACGCAGGTCAATCAAGCACAATCCTTTGTTGATAGTGAAGCACAAGATATAGATGCGGCACTAACGGATGTTTCTTCCGATGTTGAGTTTACCTCTTTAGTACTTGGGCATTTGAGTGACATGATCACGCAAGGCATGGACAGCGGAGCAAGCTCTCTTACTGATACGGTTGCAGATGGAAACAGAACTATAACGCTTACTCAAACTACAAGCACGACTGATGTCACTTGGAGTTACAGTATTGAAGACAGTGATGGCAGTGGAAGTTGGAGCGGTACACTTATCTTTCCTAACATAGACCCGGAAAATTTTGATCCCTCTTCATTTACTACACTTCGTGTAACGCTAGATGGAACTCTGCCTGTAACCTACTATGGCGAAACACTGCCGGCAGGTAAAACAAATACACAAAGTGTCTCTCTACATGCAGAGTTGACAAAAACAAGCGAAGGTGCTCACTTCAAACTAGATGAAAACCTTACTAACAATGGAAATAGTGTTGCCATAACAGACGCGAATGTAGCCATAGGGTACACTGTTGATTCAGAGACGAAAGAGCCAAACATCGACTATGTAAAAGTAGAAAACCTGTATGTAAACGGTACGGTACAAAACTATGCACTCGATGGAAAAATAGATGTTTCTTACACACAAAACAGTCGTTGGGCGACTAACGGATTTGAGAAAGAGTTTAT